>NZ_JAEKCY010000008.1:0-256027 GCF_016405475.1 Pseudomonas sp. MF6767
TAGAGGACTACATACACTACTACAATCATTCGCGAATCAGGCTGAAGCTAAGTGGCCTGAGCCCTGTGGAATACAGGACTCAAGCACGGCGGGCATAGATGGCGTCCAACATTTCGGGGTCAGATCAAAATACGCGGACACCATCATCCTAAATACTGGAGTTCGGTAGGTGTGTTCGCCATCTGCTTACCATGGTCTTGATGTAAGCTCGACTCAAGGAACGGCGCACCTTCTCGATCAGCATCACTATAGATCGTGACGTGGGAAATGTGCCATCCAGCTTCGAATTTCTGTACCGTGAGCGTCGTGTTCGCTGACCACCGACGCGTCCAATAAGTAAGCTTGAAATCCATAAGTGTCCCTTAGCTTAAGGGGGTAGAGGCCAACGCGGCGTTCCTCTACCGCCTCAGCCCCGCAGGTGCTGGGCTTGGGCGTTGCTGAGCGACTTTTCCTGAAATTCAGTGTTCTGTTTTCAATGCCGCAAGATGGCATCTTGCAGCATCTTCGGATACGCCCTGAAACGCTCGATCAACAACGTTTCCTCCACAGGTGATTTACCTGATAAGACAAAGTGGGCGTTGCATCCCGCCTTCAAGAAGGCTTGCAGCACTTCGCTCCCTGGAAGCCCCTTGCCTTGCTCGTAGCGACACCAAATCTCGCGAGATATGCCGCAACGTTCAGTCATTACAGCTTGCGTAAGAGCCAGCCGCTTGCGTTCACTTCTGAGTCGTCTTTCTTTTGTTTTCGCGGATGCGAAAATGGGCGTCCTTCTACGAACCCGCCCCGCTGCGAGGCTAGGACTTGGTCGTACCTAGGCCTTTTCCCTCAATTGATCGAAGGCGCAGACACTTTCGGCGCTTCACCGAAAGCGTCCATCAGTGCTGCTCGGGTTTCTTCTAGGGGGATCAGCAATTTATGTCCTGCCTGTTTGTTGATCCCTCCACTCAATGCCGCACCACAAATCAGCCCGAAAACCAGTGCGTAATGGAGGTGTGCCTCGGATTTATCATGGCGCTCGACAGCGGCCTTGAAGTCCAGCAAGGCCCCGGCGAATAGGGCCCTTGGAGATATTACCCCCAAACAGAAACTGGCCCCAACGGACAAGCCTATACTTCTAGCAAGCATTAAAAGCGGGGGTGAATTACCGTAACAGTCTATGATTTACACCGCAGCGACGGAAGCACTCGAGTGAGCGCCTGCTAGTCGACATCCTGCAAACATAAAAATTCGACACGTAAGGGTGATGAGCCATCCCGTATTATTTAAATTTGACATATGCCGTATCTTCGGATCCGAAACAAATATCGTAATAATATCTTTTTAGCTTAGGCAGGCAACCATTAGAAAAAGCCTCAGCATTTTCATCCGTTGCATATTTTACATCTGGAAGACCAAGTCTTTTAATGACGTATAGACCTCCGTCATATTGATATGAAAATGCTTTAGGCAAAATATTTTTTACCAGGGGATACGCAGTCACTATGACTTCAGTGCCAGAGGAATTTTTTAGCACACCATCGACGCGTATATATTTTATATCATCATATCCGCTTCTATTTATGTCATCAATAATGCTGATAGCCGTTCGTTCAATATGGTCGTTTTCTAGTTTAAAAGCGTTATGCGCAGCATAGACAAAACCAACCATATAAATATAAGGAATAACCAGAATATATCTAAGCGCCCTAACCGAAGCCCAGCACAAAGGTATAAGCATTGCCGAGATAAATCCACCAAAGCCTATATAGCCTCTAGCAAAGAATAGTGGTTGCTCGCTAAAAATCATAACCCCAGGAATTAGCAATACAAACGTGAAGAATGCCAAAACGCTTGACAAAGCCAAAGCAAATGGACTTATAGATTTGTAGTTTGATATCAATAAATTGGTAATTGTCAAGACATAAGCAGAAACTAGACATAAGACGAAAATCTCAAAGCCCAAGCTTTGACTGTTAGTGAATATCGAAAATGAAGATGTAAAATTATCGAATACTTTCAAAGCACCAGACTTATCCAGCCCCACAGTAGTGCTGTATTCTAAGAAGTATTTATTGACCTGCACAAAGTGGATTATTATTTTGGAGTAAACAAAATATCCAACAATGAAACCGAAACCCCGGTTAACAAGTCTTAATACGGCTACTCTGAAATCTCCTTTTGTAGCGAAATACAAGAACTCAACAACTGTCAGCACAGCAAAAATATTTACTGAAACTTGATAGGTTGACAATGTCAGCGTCACAAATGTTGCCGTAATCAGAACACACGCAACTGTTCTTTTGAATTCAAAACAAAACGACAGCAAGGCAAATGCAACAGAAAGCACCATAAAAGGTGAATCATATTTAAAATGTAAGTTTGAGCTAAACAGAGGGCTAAGGATTAAGGGGCATATACAAAAAGCAAATAAAATATCCCTCCCGTTAGAAAGTCTCTTGGACAACATAGAAAAAACAAAGCACAAGAAAACCACTGCCAATATTAATGGTGCTGGATATAAATCAGGCACAATATCGCTTTGCAAAGTTAATACATTGTAGAAGATCTCTGCGAATGGTCTTGCATCGCCAGACCATCCTTTAATACCTAGGACAACCCTATACAAGTCATCCATATAGTAAACATTCGAACTAAAAATGGGAATTAACGCCACTCCCAATATCAGCAGGCATGAAATAAAACAGTTTTTGCTATAAGTCATTTTCTGTGCCTTTTGAGGATATACCGCGGTCTTTGTTTTACCTCAGTGTATATGCGCCCGATATATTCACCCAGCACACCAATACCTATCAATTGAATGCCACCAAGAAACAGAATGGAGACGAGTAGCGATGGATAACCAGGCACAGCATTACCCCAGATAACTTTATCAATTACCATGAAGCTACCATACAAAAATGAGCAGGTAGCCACAAACAACCCTAAATATGTCCATACTCTTAGAGGTACAGATGAAAAGCTGGTTATTCCTTCAATCGCCAGATTCCATAATTTCCAGCCATTAAACTTTGAATCCCCAGCAGACCTTTCTGCTCTAGAGTATTCAACCAGTTCAATATTTCCGCTTGCCCATGACAATATCCCTTTCATAAACAAATTGCGCTCAGGCAGCAGCTTAACATTTTCGACTGCCTCTCTTGACATTAGTCGGAAATCACCTACATTCTCTTCAATTCTCGGCGTACTGATTTTATTGTGGCATCTATAAAACCACTCGGCTGTTTTCCTTTTCAACCAGTTTTCTTTAGAGCGATCAGTACGCTTGGCTAACACTACATCAGCCCCTAACTGCCATTTTCTAATAAGCTCTGGAATTACTTCAATGGGATCCTGAAGATCTACATCAATTGGAATTACAGCATCTCCAGTCGCATATTCTATACCAGCAAATAGCGCTGGCTCTTTACCGAAATTTCGGGTGAAGCTTAGCGCCATCACTAGACAATCTGCAGTCGCATATTTATTAATAATCAACTCTGTTGCATCGTGACTACCGTCATTTATGAAGATTATTTCTACTTCATACTCGCTCAACTCTTTGTTTTCACGAACGGCTTTATAGAAGATAGGTATTGCATCTTCTTCATTGAAAACAGGTACAACCAATGATATTTTCATTTTTTATCTTTAAAAACAATCAGTTTTGAGTAAAAGAATCCCACAATCAAGCTAATTGCAGAAAATGTTATCAGCGTTAAAATTGGCGTCAAGCTTATTCGATCGGCTAACAAACCAGACGCATAGCTTAATGCACCCATAAAAGCAACGAACGCAATATACCTGAGTGTCGTAGGCTTTTTCTCGAACGTCATATACGAATTAGCAAAATAAGAAAATGTAACCGCGATACTGAAAGCATACAAATTTGACGTGGCTTGACTGAAGTCTTCCTTATAAACCAGCCATGCAAATACAACCCAATGCAGCATAGTATTGACTATACCCACAGACAAATATTTAAAAAAAAGCTTACTCATTTTCTAAAACCCTACAGCTTTTTTATAAACATTGGACTTGCAATCTACCACAACTGGCAAGCTGTGAATAATACCCATCAAACAGTTACTTGGTTGCAGGAACTAAGTGCTACACGATTATTCTGTTGGTTCCAGATTGCACTATTCCTACGGTAGTTTCTGTGTGGACGTCATTCCGTTGCTAGCGCAGTGGACTGGCACTCTTTCTGATAGCTCAAACCTGAGCCATCTCCGGTATTACTTCAGCAGCTTGCGGGCAGCCATCGTTGGTTAACGCCTAGCTGGTCTGCAATCTCTTAGCTGCTCATCCCCTCACTTTTCAGCTTCAGAGCCTGACGGCGTAGCTCGCTCATTTCATCCTCTGTACGGGTGCGGCTAGTCTTTGGCTTGGCTGCGATCTGAGGGATCATATCGGCCTATTCTTCGGCTGGAGCTGGCTTTACTGGTGCGAGGGACTGAATAGGTGCCATAGAATTCTCTGATGGCTCACTGTCGGTAAACTGGGCCAGACCTTCGCGGATCAGATCTGCCAGTGTCACCGCCACGCCTGTCGCCATCATCCTGCGCTTGGCGATTAACTCTAGCTTTACCCTGGTCTCTTGTTCCAATCGAACGCTGACGTGTTTCTTTGCTGTCATGTCATGCCTCATGTGTTACGCGTATTACTTGACTCAATGTATGCGAATTTCGTAGACATGTCAACAGTCTGCATCCTATCCACAGAGGGTGGCTGGGCTGGGAATCAGCTCATTTCACTCCCAATCAGTCAGCACCTGATTCATTGGTTTTCAGGCTAATTATCTTGTCAGTTAGAAAATTGAACACGGCCTCGGGGCGACCTATCCTGTATTTAGGATTTGGGGAGCAACGGAATAAAAAGTGCACCTAAGGCCAGTGAGGGTCTTGGGTGGCTGGTAGCCTGCAAAGGGGAGCCTACAGAATTCGTAAAAAACGTACGCTAAGGTTTTCTGAGCCTTGGTAGGCCATCCATTCACCTATCTGCGCGGGTTTGCCACAGGCGCAGAAGGTAGATAGTCGAATCCACTATCACGTAGCGCATCTCGTAATGGCCGACCTGGATTCGGCGAACATCCCTTGGTTCAAACCCTTCTACCCGCTCTACATTCTTATTCCCCCCTGTCCCACACCCTCCCGCTATGCACCAACCCCCCTGCAATACTGAACAAGCTCCAATCCCTTCTGATCCCCGCTATTCCTTTTGTGTCCTCTTATCCTTGATTCTGTGTATGGCGCCATATATGGTTCGCGCAACATCGAACCTAACCATACAAGAATCCAGCATGAAACGATCCGAGATAAAGCGCCGGCCACTGGCCGACACGGTGCTGGCATCCCTTGAGCCAGGGGAGAGGAATACCGCGAAAACTATGGAATAGACCGGCTTTATTTCGTGGTCAGCAGCACGGGCTGTAAACGCAGGGAGCTTCGTTTCAAGAAGTCTGATGGCAAATGGGGATGGCACGGACTGGGCGCCTACCCGGACGTGACCGCCAAAAAGGCCAGGGAGAAAACTCAGGAAGTGCAGCGGCTCAATGCTGAAGGCGTAGACCCTATCACCCATAAGGCAACGTTGAAAGTTTCCAAGAATGCCGTCGAGGCGAACACGTTCAAAGCTGCAGCCGATCTATGGCTTGATAAAAAGATCAGGGACGGTCGGGCTGAAAAGACCCTGTCCGGAATCAAAGGCGCGCTGACCAACGACATACTCCCGGCCCTTGGTAGCAAGCCCCTGAGCAGGATCACCAGGTCGGATTGCGCCAACCTCCAGGCGAGCATCGAGAGCCGCGGTGCCCACAACACCGCAGAGAAGGTGCGCGTGTGGGTGAATCAGATATTTGGACTGGCCATTGCCAAGGGCATGAATGAGAACAATCCGGCCAGCAACTTGATAGACATTGCCGAAAAGGCACCAGAGGAATCGCAGTACCCACACCTTTTGGAGTCGGAGCTGCCAAAGTTCTTGCGGGCGCTGGTTGAATCACGCAGCGGCACCATTGTCCGCACTGCCGCATGGCTGACTCTGCTGACCGCTCAAAGCCAGGCATGACGCGCTGGGCGGAATGGGCCGAACAGGCTGTCAAGATGAAAATGCGGCGTGACAACGTCGTACTGCTGCCCACCCAGATAGTGGAGCTGATCAGTGATCTGCAACGGCTTACTGGCCGGTCCCGCTACCTGATCCCATCATCGGGCGAGAAGGTGCCGGAAATTTCAGATGCGTCGATCAATAAGTGCTTTGCACTGATCGGGTACAAAGGGCGGATGACGGGCCACGGCAGTCGGCACAACTGCGAAACTTTGCTATCCGAATTTGGCTGGGATGAAAACTGGCGGCACATGCATCTGGCCCACAAGAAGGCCGGACTCAAAGGCGTGTATGGCAAAGCGATCTACCTGCCGCAGCGCAAGAAGATGGTGCAGTGGTATGCGGACTATCTTGATGCGCTTCGGGAAGCGCATGACCGAGCAACAGCGGGCCGAGTTCGTCTCACGAATCAAAAATATATAAGGACGCTTTATGAAACCAGTAATGGCAACTATCTTTTCTTTCGTGCTGTCTATGACAAGCATCACAGGCGTGGCACAGGCCGGCCAAGTAGATCCTACCGACGTCAGCGAGCAAGCTTGTTCCAGGGATTTGTCATGCTGGGGAAAGCTAAACTATCCCTACTATGTTGACGGTTGCCAACAAGCAATACAGAAAACAGCTAAAAACGCTTTCAAATGGACTGGTGGCAGTGGGGGCATAGCAATAAAGGATATCGCCTGGCTGGATTACAACAAATCGACGATAACCATAAAGGGCGAAAACTTTGAAACCTTGGAGGACGTTGGTGTTTTTCAAGATTCTCACGGCAAGGTCGCGTATCAGCATGGAGCGGGAGTATATAAGAAGGCCAGCTTTGAGTGTGACTATGACGCAGGATCAAAGAAGGTGCTTTCGGTTAGACTGACCGTCTTAGATATATGAGGTCCGCCTAAAAGACGGGCCCTATATTTCTATACTCCCGTGCGCTTCAAAAACGCTGAAGTCTCCGTTGCGGGAATTGTGATGTTTGCAGTAGTAGGGTTTGAAATTTTGACGTGAACCACGCCGTTAGCGACCCACCCGACGCCGATGTTCCGGCGCAAATTCTTCGGCGCAAAAAGAGCCATCGTCAAGCTTTAAGGCTTACCCGCAACGAAATTGGCCGACCATGAGAATCAAATCGCCTTCGTCCGGCATTACCCGCACACGGGAAATGGTTCGGTCAAGGCGAATGGGTAGTGGTACACGTAAGATGGAGGACATGTCCGCATAGGGGCCGAGTGGTTGGTAGCTCCCGTAGGGCGTTAATCGGCTTTCGTCGAAACTTGCCGGTCCTGCAACCTCACAGTAAATCAGTGCCCTGAAACCCTCTGTCTCATCTAAATCGGGCATGATCCGTCGGCGCGGAAGGTCGAAAGATCAAAGGAACTGGCGTAGCGCTCAGACACCATTGACAACAGCTTTTCAAGGGCCTCTTTAGGCCATTTTTCAAAGAGCAAGGATTCTCCAGGCAGCAACTCGGCGCCGATCATCCCTTCGATGCCTTTGAAGATGCAGAGCAGCAGTGGTCCAATGTCGCGAGACAAGCGAGTCGGTCTTATATGACGAATGTTGACATTTGAGTCAACCGGCCATAGAGTTCTAAAGGTAGCCCTTGAGGCACTTGATTTTTAACCCCTTGAGGGATTTGCAGAGCCCGGTTGATTACCGGGCTTTTGCCATTCTGAGACTTCTGCTCACGCAGCTAGCAGTTACCAAACTAGTGGGTACCGGCCTGACTTACTCAAGGTGAGTTGGTCGGACGTTTACTCCTTATAAGCCAGATCGATCACCTTATGATCGTTCATCTTACTCTTGAGCACACGGTTCTCGTCCAATAGCACCTCATTGACGGATGCGAGTTGGGCGATCTTGGCCCGCAGTTCCTCTATCTCCTGACGATGTGCTGCTGACTTTATGCGTTCAGCAAGCAAGTCTTGGTGTTTCACATCACGCATGGCGCGACTGGAGCGCCCTTGAGCCTCGCGGATAGCCTCGGCAATTCCTGGGTAGTAGTTGTGAATTAGCGCCGTTGATACGCCTGCTTCGCGGGCGACTGCGGTGATCGTAACCTTGGTTTCCCCAGAGCGGGTACGTCCCTTCTGGATGCGGTAAAGCGCGAGCCGCAGATCCTTTTCACGATCGTCAGCCGGCTTGTAGTTAGTTGCCTTGTCGATCGGCTTCATGCTATCAGGCTCTCCGGGTCCATGCCTAACTTGTCCAGTACGTCTCGGCACCGATTCAGGTCGCGTTCAACGCGCTGTCGTCCGCTCTCGCCAATGTCCGGGCAATGCAGCAGCCCTTTCAGATCATCGTAGAGTCGCTGGTATATGGCCGCGTGGCGACGTCCAATCACGGCATTGTTGCAGTTGCTGCAGCGGGTACGTTCTAAAGTATTGCCGACGCAACCGTCGTTGTCCGCCGTGCACCAGGCATGACCGTTGCTGCGAATCGCAGTGCTTTCAGCAATAGAGTTCAGCATAGAAGCGTGATCCTTGAATATCAGCAGGTTCTGGGGTTCTCGCTGCCACTGCTTGAGCGCACGACCATAGCCGCCAGCCATGGGTTCGTCTCCCAACCAGTAATCAACGATGCCGAGTTTTACATCTTGCAATTCCGTCTGAATATCGGCGTAAAGGTCTAGGTCCAAGTGCTGTCCCCAACTGTCGTCTAGCGCGTAGCCCAAGGTCATGTCCAGTGACCAGTGCGCGTAATGCTCCTTGAGATAACGTAGGTCACCGAAGCGGCTATGCGCAGCGTAGTTGGCAAACTTGCGGCGGAACTGGTGGCTGGTGAGACTCCAGTTCAACCCGCAATCCTTGACGAATATGTTTAAGTTGAAACCCAAACCCCACGTGGTAAGCGTGCGTACTTGGTTACCCTCTTTTGGATATACGCCGAGAAATAACGCATGCCGGTGCTTTTGCGCCTCTACAATTCGCGGATCATGTGGGTTGGCGCGGCGGCGGCGCACGATCTCTGCAGCAATCATGGCCTGATAGGGCGCGCACCAGCGTTCCATCACCCGCAGGCTAAGCACGGCTGCCTCAGGGATCATCCAGTCATGAATTCCTACGTCAGTCTTGTCCGACCGCGAGCGCATCCAATGATAGATGGTGCCCTCATCGTCTTGGGTACGGTGGTGCGCACCCAACCGCAAGTTTGCCAACTCATGGTGGCGACAGCCGGAGGTGCTGGCCAGGATGATGTAGCAGGCCGTACGCAGGTCGCTCAGCGCCCGGTTGAATGCTCTCAGACCTCCCTTCCGACCACTATCGCTCAGAAGGCGATTCTTGGCCGCTATGACTGCTTCGCGACATTGCCCCTTTCGCTCCTTCGCGATGACTTCCAACTTATCGCGAAGGTCTAACAGTTGATGGCCGCGTTCAACCTGCAGGTAGGCCCGTTCGAACAGGATGCAGAACACATCATCGGGGATCAGCGGCGTCTTGCTGTCTTTCTTCTGACGGGAGCCGCTACCGGTAAGCCCTGCCATTGCTAAAGAGGACGTCTCTGGCCAGGGATGCTTTGGCATTGGATCATTGGTGTACTGGCTCAGTTCATAGAGCGCTTCGACGGCCGCTAAACGTCTACGTAGTCCCTCTTGCGACAGCGGTTTTCCCTTAGACCGGTGGGGTTGCCGGTACGCTTTGCAGGCGGTCACATAGCTCGCACATACCAGAGGTGTCACCGCGCCCAGATGGTCGAGCTTGAGCACCTTCAAATGCCGAAGGAATATCATTGCATTAAAGAAAAGTTGTCGCACTATGCTGCCTTTAGGCCGACCCGAATCTGTGCGCCCACTCCGGAGATAACGATACAGCGCCGCCTTCATTACCGCCCGAAATACCGGTGGCACGATGCTGAAGTCCAGTCGTGTTTTACTGGTAGAGATGTTGTTGGGGAAGCCGTCGAGTTGCCAGGTGTCATCGCCGTAGCAACTGAGGATGACCCAGTGTTCACCGACCTTGGTCGCGCTGATGATCAGAGCGTCGCGCTCGGATTCGGCGAGCTCATACACATCGTTCGGCTGGGTGGGAAGAGGTACTTGGGGTGGTACCGTCAGGAGGTTGCCGTTCATGAAAATGTCTCCAGGCTGTCAATCAAATCAATCGACCAGAACTGGTGTGGCTGGGTTCGGGCGCGCTCACGGGCGGCTTCCACTGCTGTGGCCTTAAAGGTGCCGCGGCGCAGCCCCTCGGCAACGATGTAATGCTCAATCAGCCGTGGAATGTGGGCGTATTCCCGTGCCCAGCGCCGCTTGTCCATGCGCGAGCGCTCGGTCAGTACGCGGAAATAGAAACTGAACAGTTTGTACAGATCTTCTGCCGTCACCGCGTAGTGCTTGCAGCGCAGACAGTTCATGAAATTCATGCAAGTCGCGCCTTCGCGCGCCGGGGCGTACTGTCCGTATACCAAGTCGGAGCAGTGGCCCATGGGGGTGTCCTTGTAGGTCGTACCGATGGTGTTAGTCAGCAACTCCTGCACCAGTACCTCACCCATGAACTGCCAGTTGCGACGGGCATCTTCGCCGGGCGCCAAGTAGTTCTGGTCGGCCACCTGGGGAGTGTTGCCGAGCGCCGCGGCGGAAGTCGTTAAATCGCCATCGGTCAACTCGAAGATAC
Source organism: Pseudomonas sp. MF6767 (assembly GCF_016405475.1). NCBI lineage: Bacteria > Pseudomonadati > Pseudomonadota > Gammaproteobacteria > Pseudomonadales > Pseudomonadaceae > Pseudomonas > Pseudomonas sp. MF6767. Next base: position 10,692 of record NZ_JAEKCY010000008.1, read on the forward strand.
GATTAGCGAAGGTCTTGCGAAGGCGCGAGACGTTGATGCGTAGTGCCTTCCCGTCGCTGTCGGTCAAGCTATATTTGGTTACGAGGCTACTTGTCGCCTTAGCTAGCACATTTTGATTCAAAGCCGAGACTCGACTGGCACCCTTATCGCTACCATATCGATATAGCCATACTCTGCCCTTCAGGTCGTCCGGGGCATCTGCATCCAGAGACTCGGTCAGCGACATCACGCGGCGGATTAGTCGCTCCACGTTGGTTCTCACACTCGGTGTTGATTCCAGGAGGCGATTGGCGTTCGAGTCTGAGCGTAGCGCCACTTTGCTGGTGTTGTAACCACGCCGCTTCCATAGCACCAGAAATACGGCGTTGTCTTTGGGGTGCGGCCGCAGGCAGTCCCGGCCCATTTCCAGCAGTGGAGTTGTATTGCGTCCGGTGTGCAGCGCAATGACCAACAGAGCGAAGACCAGTAGCTCCTTGGTCACTGGTGCGTCGTCATCCCAGATCGGCTTAAGAGCCTGCCTGAGTGCTATTTTGAATGCTTGTCGCTCGCGTTTAGATAGCGCTGTCTCGCCCTTGCCCTTGAGGTTGCTGTTTGGGAAAGGGTTGCGCGGAAAGGTGGCTGCATTGCCGGAGTCGATAAGAGTGATCAGCCCACGCCGACCCAAGGCGAGCAGCACAGGCTTGGTCTTCGAATAGACGCTCTTCTGAGTATTAGTAACCCAGCCCCGCCCCGCCAGATGTGCAAGGTAGCCGTCGATCAGATCCCGATGTAAATCAGACAAAGCTAAGTTACGACTAAAAGCCATCCCACGTAGCACACAGTAGTCAAGGAAGTTGCACAGGCCAGTGTTGCAATAGCTAATAATTGTGGTGACTGAGGCGGCTTGGTCCTGGCCGGCGAGGAACCGCTCGATTTGGCGCTGACAGGCGTAGGTAACGTGGTCGATGCCGACACCGTACCAGCGGCCAAACTTAAAGCGACGGGCGTTAATAGAGTTCCGCCCGAACTCGATCGTAGTGTTAGTCGGCGGGATGACCTCGGGGAGAATGACCACATTGCCTGCCGCGTTGTGACAGTGCTCGACTTGCGGGACGCTGAGATCGGTTTTAGTAAATACCTTGCGCTTGCCCATCAAGTCCCCCCACTAGCGCGTTCAACTCATCGTCATAGGCCAGCACAGCCTCGTCGGCTATTTCGTTGACCAGATGCAGGTACACCATGGTTGTTTGAATCGAACTGTGGCCAAGTTGCCGTTGGATGAATACTAGTGGTTCCAGTCCGCTCGCTGGATTGCGTTGAAGACTGATCAGGGTATGTGTGGCATAGGTATGTCGGAGCATATGCGTATGGACCTTGATCCCCGCCCGCTTGCCTACCTTGCTGATGATCCGATTGATGCTCTTGCCGTCCCCACCGTACGGTCGTCCGAACTGGTTGAGGAGCAGCGCCCTTTGCGGGGTCTTGCTCAGCGACGCACGCTCGCTGCGGAACTTCGTCACATAGCGGTAGAGTTCAGCCATAAACTCGCGACTGACGTAGATACCTCGCGGTTTGCTGCCCTTGGTCACCATGCCGCTGCCGTCGAATGGATCGAGGTAGATGCGAAGGTTGCGCTCGGTTCGTAACGCCTTGTCTGGATCGAAGACATAGGACAGCGGAAAGGCGGCGAGTTCCTCGCGGCGCAGACCCGTATGCAGCGCCAGGCGCATCATCATGCGGTGATGCGGATTCTCCGCAGCGGTCAGTAGCGCCTTGACGTCGGCCATGTTCAGGAACTTGGGCAGAGTCTTATGCCTACGCGGCATCACATCGTTTGCCATAGCCTTGCCGCCACTTGCATCAATATGTGCAAGAAAACGTCTCCCGTGCCTCACGCTGCGTTCCTCATAGGCGAAGGGCAGGCGCTTCACCCACCCTTCCTTTTGCGCGAACTCGTAGAACTTGCAGATGTAATGCAGACGCTGGCGAGTGGTGTTCGATGCCAGTTCGCACGCAATCAGGCTGTAGTCCCGATAGGCCGCCACAAGGCTCTTTGCCTCGCCACGATCAACGTCGCACCAGTCCAGCTCATGAGCCTGGATGAAGCTGAAAAAGTCGTAGAGCGCGCGTCCGGTGCTGGGCCAGGATCGCTTAGAGCCAATGACCCCGCGAAACAGGTAGTGACGAAAGAACTGATTGGCCGGGACACAACTTTCCATTGAGTCCCATAGCAGAATGGGGAATCCAGGATAGGGTTGCCCAGCGATCACCAAATCGTCAGTAGCCCACACAAGCTCCATCTGCCATCCCCTGTACTGACTAGGCAGCCAATCCCTTTGTCTGCTCTGGCAGAGCTAGGGCTATTAGATCGACCCTCAAGCACATCGTGGAACTATGAAATCGTGAGGGTCTGTTTCTTTTAGACGGAATATTTAACGGTTGCAAGGTGCCGGATCATAAGGCATTCCTGAGGGTTTGCAGGTGCGCCACCTGTCGGCTGAAGTCGGCGCTGGAGAGCCGCTTCAGCGCAACGGGCTCAAGCGCCTGGCTGATGATGTGAGGGGGTTGTCGCGTAAGGTGTTCCAGCACCTGGCGTTGCTCTGACGCATCGAGGTGTTCGAACCCTGGATGGCGTCGCCGGGCTGCGCGCAGAATGTCGTGTCGCAAGGCTTGCAACAACGTGCCCTGGCCGCTGCGGCGCAATAGGAAGTCCGCGCTGGCCTTCAAGTGTTCCTGCAACTGGCGACGTGCCTTGGGAGCCGGTGCCTGGATCGGGCCTTGGCGCATGCCTGCCTGCCACAGCCCCAGAGCAAGCAGCGCAACCAGGGCGACGAGGGCCTGGGGGAAATAACGGAGCAATAGAGTAAACAGATCGTCTGTGTCGCTGTTGAACAGCAGGGTGACGTCAGTGCCCTGGTTCAGGTACCACAGCAACCAGGCGTTATCATGTTTGCCGATATTGGCGGTTTTCCACAGGTCGCTGTCGGTGATCACCGTTACGTGGCCTTGCCCAAGGTCAAGTTGCATCAGGTGGCTGGACTTGGCGCTGTTGGCGGAAAACTGCGCCAGGTGCTTGGGGTCGGTGAGGTTGAAGTCGGTGTCAAAACTGAAGTACGCCGGGGCGGTTTCGTTGTCGACGTAGAGCTTTGTCAGATCCGGCTTGTTTTTTTTACGCGGTGGCACGGGTTCGTCGAAGGTGTCGCTCAAGGTTTGACGGATAGTGAGGCGATCAAGCAGCAGGTCACCGCTTGTGCCGGCGTCTTCATCCCATAATGCCTCGGCGACCAGTAGCAGGTGGCCACCGGCTTTTGCCCAGCCCAGTAGTTGTTCGACCTGGCGCGGGGTCATGTTGCTGCGCTCCCCCAGCAGCAACAGGCTATGGCCTTTGGCAGGCAGGTCGGCGAGTCGTTCAAGGCCATTGGCGTGCGCCACAACCACGCCTTGCTGGCGTAGAAAGTGCTCGGCGGCCAGGTAAGGGTTGGCGCGTGCCTCTGGCGACGGGCCCCGGTCAACCACTTCGTCGTAGGGAATTGCTTTGTGCCAGGCATATAAGCCGCCCGCACCCAGCAGGCACGCCAACAACAGCGCTGTCCACAATAGCGCGCGATTCATTGGCTCGCTCCTTCACTGAAAAGAGCACGCCAGTCGCTGCACAGTTTTTGTTGGGCTGAAGAGGGCGGCAGACGGTGACCATAGGCCAGGTTTTGCCAGTGGCGCGTCAGTTCGTCGCTGAACGCCAGTAATTGCGGTTGTTGCAAACGATGAACGCGCTCCAGCACCTGCCCCTCGGTATCGGCGCTTGTCAGTGGCAGGTCGAACTCATGCAGCAGCCGGCTGAGCAACCCGCGATACAGCAGGCCAAGGGCCTCCCGTGGCTGAGTAGGCCATAGCTGTTCGGCGGTACTGGCGATGTCTTCGGGCAATGTCTCGGCGCCCAGCTCCAAGCCGAACAACTGAGCGGGAACGGGCGAGGGGGCGGTAGTGCGAGTGGGTCCGAGGCGGCTGACGAACGTGAGCAACCATTCACGGTAACGCCAGAACACCAGGGCCAGGCCGCCAATCACAAGGCTCCAGAGCAGTATTTCCAAGGTTTTGGCGACGTATTTGAAGGTGTCGCTGTTAAGGTTGTCGAGCAGTGCCTGGAGCCAGCCGGGTAATTTGCCGTCGCCCTTGGCCTTGTTTTCAACCGGCGCTTTTTCTTCGCCAAACCGATAGCGTGTGACGGTTTCCGGGTTCTTGAAAGGTGGCTTTTCCAGCAATGCCTGGATGGATTGGCTGGCGGCCTGGGTACTAAGTGGCTTATGGGCTGTGGTTTCATCTGCCATGGTCGGTGGGCTGATTTGTAGCAGTGCCAGACCAACGACCAGCAACAGCAGCGGTGCAACGTTGTTCAGGCGCTGGCGCAGGCGACGGAATACCAGTTCCAGGTCCCAGGCCTCCAGCACCGTGCGGCGGTTGAGGTACAGGCTGAAGCCACAGGCGACGTAGATGGGTTCCCAGAACACCAGGACCAGGGCATAGAAAGCATTGCTCAGGTGCTCAAGCCAAAGCACGTCCGAGCCTGATGCCAATACCAGTCGTTGCCAGTCCCAGTCCAGTTCAACCTGTTGCGGGATGAAGAGATAGAACAGGGCCATGCCGCCAAACCACAGACCGATTTCCAGGTGTACGCCGATCGTCGTCAGCCAGCGTGCGGCGCCAGCGTTACGTTGCAGCAACACCCCAAGGCGTCGTTGACGTGCGTCACCGTCCAGGCCTTCCAGTTGGCTGACGGGCAGGGTGAAGCTGCGACTCATGCTCAGCCGCCGCCAGGTCAGGCTGGCGAACAGTTGCCCTTTGAGCAACTGCGGCCAATGGCGAACGGCCTGTTTGAGGCTGGGGGGCTCAGCAAACAGGGCCTGGGAAAGAATGTACAGCGGCAAGCGGTCGAAGGCCGGCTTGAGCCACCAGAACAGGAACATGACCAGAGACGGGTAACTCCAGAGCAGCACCGTCAACAGGCTGAATATCGGAAGGCTCACCAGCGCCCAACTGCTCATCAGCAAGAAACGGTGTTCCCGCGCCATCAGCACACCCAAGTCCATGGCTTCCCAGGAAGTGCGCGGGCGAATGACTACGCTGGCGTCAGTCAGGCGCATGGCGACTCCGCCCGGCCAGGGTCAGGTAAGCGGCCACCAGCAGCCAGAGGGCGGCGCCTACCGCGTACTTGATCCAGGGCTCAATGCGAGTGGTTGAGGACCAGTAGGCTTCGATAAAGGCGGCGATCAACAGGAACACCATGACACCACAGAGCATCCTTACGCTTTTGCGCGCGGCCAGGCGCAGGGCTTCGCTGCGCGCCAAGCGCCCGGGGGCGACCAGTGCCCAGCCCAGTTGCAAGCCTGCGGCACCGGCCAGTGTGATGGCGCTCAACTCGAATGCGCCGTGACCAATGACAAACGACCAGAAGGTCTGGCCATAGCCAATTTCGGTAAGGTGCCCGGAGACCGCACCTATGACCAAACCGTTGAAAATCAGGAAGAACACACTGCCCAGGCCAAACAACAGGCCGGCGGCAAAGGTCTGGAAGGCGATGCCGATGTTGTGCATCACGTAATAGCCAAACATCATCCAGTCTTCGCTGGCGGCACGCTCGGCAGCGCGGCCCAGGCGGCTGGCGTCTGGGTTGTACATCCCCTGCATCTCGGCCACCTGCTGGGGGCCGATGATGCTGTAGACCAGGTCGGGGAACAGGTACACCAGCAGGGCGATCCCCACCAGGCTGCCAAAGAACAGCAGGCCGGCGATCAGCACGAAGCGCCATTGTTCGCGTACCAGGCGCGGGAAGTCGGCGAGAAGAAACGCCAGTATATTTGCTGTCAGATGGCTGCGATGACGATACAGTTGTTGATGGCCGCGCAGTGCCAGTTGTTGCAACGGATCGACCAGGTAACTGCTGTAGCCGCGTTGCTGAGCCAGGGCCAGGTGTTGGCACAGGCGTCGATATTGATGCGGGAAGTCGGCAACATCGGCGGCCTTGGCTTTACCTTGCTCCAGTTGCTTCAACTGCTCGGCGAAGGTTTGCCATTGATGCTGGTGGCGGCTTTCAAAAAGGCTTTGCTTCATGTCGGCCCCAACAAACCACGGGCTACACCGTTGAGTTGCTCCACGGCACGCGGTGCAGGCACCTGCAGGGGCCCTGCGAGGATGGCGGCCAGTTCATGCACCCGTTCGGCCGAGAGTTCGGCCTGGCGTTCGGCGAAACCGAGGATGGCCCGCTGTTCGCTCAGCTCCAGTGCGAATGACAGGCGCAGGGCGGGTGCTTGAGGGATGCTCGGGCGCACCAGCGGCAGCTCGCGGTAGACCACCAGTGTGCCTGCGGCCAGGTCGCCGAGCCGCTTGAAGTGCGGATGCTGCAGGCAACTGATCGCGCCGAGGAAATAACCGAAGGGCAGCATGTCGACAAAACGCAGCAGGTTGCGGATCAATGATGCCGACCAGCCAATGGGCGTGCCGTCATCCTGTACCACGCGCAGGCCCATGACCTGCTTGCCCGGCGAGCAGCCGTGGTTGAGCACTTCGAACAACACCATGTACCACCAGCTCACCACGAACAGCAGCAGCGAACCCAGCCCGATCCCCACATTGCCGAGCAGCGCCAGCGGCACTAGCAGGATCCCCATGATGATCCCTCGCACGCCCAGGTCGAATGCAAAGGCCAATGCCCGAGAGGGCAGGCCAGCAGGGCGCAGGAGCAGGTCGATGCCCTCCGGCGTTTCTATCTGATAGTGGGTATCCAAAGGCGTTGATGGCATTGCGATCCTTGGCAGTGCGAGGCGACTTGAGAGACACGGATGCTAACAGTGTCGACGGTGGAAGCAACCACCCGAGGTTTTTCTGGGTATTTATACAGTCAGGTATCGCTGGCCCCCAACGCCTTGCAGCGCCTAGACTTTGTCGGTCTTCAGCACAGGAATAGCCCGTGACCTCGATTTTCTGGTACGACTATGAAACCACTGGCATCAACCCGCGCAACGATCGCCCGCTCCAGGTAGCCGGGATCCGCACCGACCTTGAGCTCAATGAGGTCGGTGCGCCGATCAATCTTTATTGCCAGCCCAGCGACGATATCCTGCCTCACCCGGCAGCGTGCGCGATCACGGGCATCACGCCGGGTGTCCTCGCCGAGAAGGGCCTTGCCGAAGCCGATTTCATGACTCGGGTGCACGCCGAACTGGCCGCGCCAGGTACCTGCGGCGCCGGCTACAACACCCTGCGATTCGACGATGAAATGACGCGCTACAGTCTGTACCGCAATTTTTTCGACCCGTATGCGCGCGAGTGGCAGGGCGGCAACAGCCGGTGGGACTTGATCGATGTGATGCGCACTGCCTACGCCCTGCGGCCGGAGGGCATCAACTGGCCCGAGCAGGATGGGCGTGTGACCCTCAAGCTCGAACGCTTGACCGAGGCCAACGGCATTGACCATGGCCAGGCCCATGATGCGTTGTCGGATGTGCGTGCAACCATCGCCCTGGCGCGGTTGGTCCGGGAGAAACAACCGAAGTTGTATGAATGGTTGTTTCAATTGCGCAGCAAGCAGCGGGTCATGGATCAGGTGCGGTTGCTGCAACCGATGGTGCATATCTCGGGGCGTTTTTCCGCCGAGCGCCATTATCTGGGCGTGGTCTTGCCCCTGGCGTGGCACCCGCGCAATCGCAATGCCTTGATCGTCTGTGACCTGGGGCTCGATCCACAAGGGCTGTTGGACCTGGATGCGACGACGCTGCGTCAGCGTCTTTACACGCGCCGCTATGAGCTAGCCGAAGGTGAACTGCCGGTTCCGCTCAAGTTGCTGCATATCAACCGCTGCCCGGTGGTTGCGCCGTTGAAGGTGCTGCGCCCTCAAGACCTCGAGCGCCTTCAATTGGATAAGGAAGCTTGCCTCGCGCGGGCGCTGCGGCTAACTGACGCACATGAAGTTTGGCGGGACAAGTTAGCGGCCATTTATGCCGAGGAAGACTTTGCGTCAAACTCGGACCCGGAGCAGCAGCTCTACGAGGGTTTTATTGGTGACCGTGACCGCCGTTTATGTGAGCAAGTTCGCATGGCAGAGCCCGCGCAATTAGCCCGTCAGCAGTGGCCGTTCGATGATCATCGTTTGCCGGAATTATTATTTCGCTACCGGGCGCGTAACTTTCCTGAAACCTTGAACAATGAGGAGCAACAACGCTGGAAACTTTTCTGTCAGCAACGTTTGTCGGATGCACAGTGGGGGGCGCCGAATACCCTCTTGGCATTTAAGCAGGCGCGTGAGGAGTTGGCGGTTAGTGCTACATCGTTTCAGTGCCAGGTACTGGCGCAATGGCAGGACTATGTGGATTCCTTAGCGGCGCGCCTGAATCTGTAGGTGCATAACTACAGAATATTCAGACAATAAAAAACGCCAGCAAGCTGGCGTTTTTCATGTGTGACGTATCGGGTGAACGTCCGACCGGGCTTAGCCCAGCAGGGTTGCCCAACCTTCAACTACGTCACCGCCCCACTTGGCTTTCCACTCTTTCAGAGTTTTGTGGTTGCCACCTTTGGTTTCAATCACTTCGCCGTTGTGCGGGTTTTTGTACTGCTTGACCTTGCGAGCACGCTTGGTGCCGGTAGTTTTCACAGCGCCACGCGGTGCTTTAACTTTCGACTCTGGATCCAGCAGCGCGATGATGTCACGCAGGGATTTGGAGTATTCACCCATCAGGGTGCGCAATTTGCCTTCGAATTCCAGCTCGGTTTTCAGCTTGTCGTCTTCGGACAGGTTCTTCAAACGGGCTTGCAGCTCTTTGATAGCTTCTTCGGTGGCGCGGTATTCGTTGATCAGTGACATGTGGACTACCTTATGTAGAACGCTGATTGACAGGGTGAGTGGCCTAATAATAGTCAGGCAATTTCATCAAGTAAACATTTAAGACGGTATTTAGGCGAATGACATTGAATGTGTGGGAGAAAACCTGGCCGATGAGTTAATTAGTAAGCGTTATGCGCAAAAGATAATCACCTTAATTTTTTGCTATCGGCCTGAGCATGCCGTTGTATCGTCATATAGCGCTGGTAAAACCTTACACGATTAAGGGGTGTTACCACGGCCATGCCTCAAGATAAGGTGCAAGGGAATACTGCAGTTTTTCTGCGTAATCGCTAGAATAGCGGCCTTTGTGAAGTTCTGGAGTTTCCCCCTAATGCGCACTTTTCGGCTGGTGATTGCTTGCCCGGACCGGGTTGGCATCGTTGCCAAGGTCAGTAACTTTCTGGCTTCCCATAATGGCTGGATCACCGAGGCGAGCCATCACTCGGACGATCTCAGTGGTTGGTTTTTCATGCGTCACGAAATCCGTGCCGATACGTTGCCCTTTGGCCTGGAAGCCTTCCGCGAGGCGTTTGCGCCGATTGCCGAAGAGTTTTCGATGACCTGGCACATCACCGATACAGAGCAGAAGAAACGCGTGGTGCTGATGGCCAGCCGCGAATCCCACTGCCTGGCAGACCTGCTGCACCGCTGGCACAGCGACGAACTCGATTGCGAGATTGCCTGCGTGATCTCCAACCATGACGACCTGCGCAGCATGGTCGAATGGCATGGCATCCCTTATTACCATGTGCCGGTCAACCCACAGGACAAGGAGCCGGCATTCGCCGAAGTGTCGCGCCTGGTCAAGCAGCATGACGCGGATGTAGTGGTGCTGGCGCGCTACATGCAGATCCTGCCACCGGAGCTGTGCCGCGAATACGCTGGCAAGGTGATCAACATCCACCACAGCTTCTTGCCGTCCTTTGTTGGTGCCAAGCCTTATCACCAGGCTTCCCTGCGTGGCGTGAAGCTGATTGGTGCAACCTGCCACTACGTGACCGAAGAGCTGGACGCCGGCCCGATCATCGAGCAGGACGTGGTGCGCGTCAGCCACAGCGACAGTATTGAAGACATGGTGCGTTTCGGCCGTGATGTCGAGAAGATGGTGTTGGCCCGTGGCTTGCGCTACCACCTGGAAGATCGCGTGTTGGTGCACGGCAACAAGACCGTGGTCTTCTGACCCAGCGGTTTTGATTGAAAGACACCGGGGCCTGGAGGTAAAACTCTCCAGGCCCTTTTTTATTTCTGTTTCAGGAGATTCCCATGAGCGACCCGCTCGATAAAGCCACCTCACGGGCGCCTGCTACCTTGGGCGAGGGCTGTTTGAGTCGTTACGACCCGGACGCGCTGGATGCCGAGGATGGTACTGATTTTCCAGGCGCGGCGCGTTTATGGGAACAGACACAGGCGCAGGATGAGCAGCCTGCCGCCCCTGAAAAAGACGCTTGAGCAGCGGTTTGCCGACCATCAATAGAAACACTGGCGCACCGGCCAGCAAATAGAAGTAGTAGGTCACCGCGCGCCAGATCAGAATCGCCGCAGCCGCTGTGGATGTGCCCACCATGGGCGCCAGCAGTGCCGCTGACGTCAACTCCGCAGCGCCGGCCCCGCCTGGCGCCAGGCTGAACTGCCCGGCAGTCAGGGATAACATCTGGATCAGAAAGCTCCAGGCCCACTGCACCTCGCCCCCCAACCCGCGCAGCGCCAGGTACAGCACGCTGTAACGCAGCAGCCAATGCAGGCTGGTCAGCGCAAAGACCCCAAGCAAGGTGCTGCGGGGTAGTTTCAGGGTGGCGCTGAACGCCGCAAGAAAACGCAGCAACCGGCGTGCCCAGCGTCGGCGGGTGATAGCACTGACCTTCATGGCCTTGAGTACCAAACCCGCCAGGCGAATCAGCCGTCGGTGAAAATGCACCACGGCCCAGCCACTGATTACCCCACCCACCATCGACACGGCGCTGAGCCCCAGCAACCACTCCAGGCGCGGGCTGAGGCTATGGAACAGCGCATATAGCAAGATCCCCACCAGTGCGCAGAGAAAAAACACTAGGTCGCTCAACTGGTCCATGGCAAACACCGCGCTGCCTTGGGCGGGGCGGATGCCATTGCGTGCCAGCAGGGCCATCAGGGTCAACGGCCCGCCGCTGCCGCCGGGTGTTGCACACATGGCGAACTCGGTGGATATCACCACGCCAAGGCTTTTAAGCGGGCCTAACTCGCCGCGATGCTCGCCAAGCAGTAGGCGGATACGCAGACTGTTGATCAGCCAGCAGCCAATGATCATGGCGAACATCCCCAGTAACTGGGGCAAGGGAAACTGGCGCAGGCGCGCAATGCTTTCGCCGCCGCCCAGCCACAATGGGATCACCAGCGCCACCAAGAGCGCCAACACTAACCAGATCAGTCGGCCCATGGCTGCGTCGCCAGCCAGGCGGCCTTGGTTTGGGGGACGCGCCCCGTGTTGAGCAGGCGTTGCAGGGTGTCTAGCCAATAATCGCGGGAAAACCTGTGGCGCATGTCCACCGGGTGCAAACCCAGTCGGATCAGCGGGGCCTCCTGCCACCGCTGTTCACGGCGATCACTGAGGATTTTGGACAATCCCCGGCGCCAGCCGCTGCGGGCGCTCCACACCAGGCCGGGGGCGTTGATAGGCGTGAAGTCCGGCAGGCGATAAAGATGTTGTGGGTCGCTGGTGTAGCTCAGCGGCAACTGGCGCAATGCCTGCCGGGTGCCGTCGCTCATCAACCAGGCGGGCGCAACAAAGCCATGCAGCGGCCAGCCATTGCGCTCAAATACCTCAATGCCGGCGGTCAACCGCCGCAACGCCTCGGCTTCGGACAGCTGGTAAAACTCGCCTTCGTGGGTATAGATGCGTCGCATAAACCATTCTTTTGGCGTACGCGGCCGAGGTTGGTCGTCGCAATGGTAGTAACCGTGCAAGGTGAGCTCATCGCCCTTGGCGACACGGCTGTCGAGCAGGCGCCGAAAATCGCGGTGGGCGGCCAAGTCGTCATGGTGATGGAAGTCTGGCACCACCAGCCAAGTGATGGGCACGTGGCCCAGTGCATCGACGGCCTCGACGAACGGCCGGTAGTCGGCCCAGGTGTGCGGAGCCACGTCGTGCAGTACCAGCATCAGCGCGCGCTCAGCCATGGGCGAGCATCGGTTCATGGCTGCCCAGCACGGCGCAGTAATGCCCCAGCAGGCTGTCGACTACCGTGTCCCACGCATAATGCTGCTCGACATGGCGCCGAGCCTGAGCACCCAGGCGTCGGCTGTCGGTACTGAACAGCTCGCGCACCGCCTCGGCCATGGCCTTGGGGTTGTTTGGCGCGCACAGCAGGCCACAACGCTCGTCGACAATCTCGGTAAAGGCCCCGGCCGCCACGGCGACCACTGGAATACCGCAGGCCATGGCTTCCAGGATCACCAGGCCGAAGGTCTCCTGGTCACCACCATGCAGTAAGGCGTCGGCGCTGGCCATCAGCCGAGCTACATGTTGGGCGGGCCGGAATCCGTCAATCACGGTGACATTGTCTGGCACGCTGGCCGGCATGCCGGAGCCCACCAGCAGCAAGTGGTAGCCTTCCCCCAGGCGTTTCATGCAGTTGAGCAGCACCGGCAGGTTTTTCTCCTTGGAGCCGCGCCCGGCGAAGATCAGTAGCCGAGTGTCTTCGCCAATCCCCAGTTCGGCGCGCAGGCCGGGGTCACGTACCTCAGGGGTGAAGGTTTGCAGGTCTACGCCCAGGGGTTGTACGAAGACATTTCTGACGCCAAGCCCGATGAGCTTGTCGGCCATTACCTGGCTGGGGGCGAGCACTCGGTCAAAATTCCCATAGAGTTTGCGCACATAGGCTTCAACATTGGGGGTAAACCAAGGCCCCATGCGGTTGCTCACCAGCAGTGGCAGGTCGGAGTGGTAAAAGCCGATGACCGGCACATCCAATTGGCGTCGGGCATCCAGCGCGGCCCAGGCGGTCAGGTAAGGGTCGCCAACTTCGATCAGGTCGGGCTGTAAATCGTGCAGGACATTTCGCCAAGGCGCCAAACGAAGGGGGAAGCGATAGCCTTTGCCGAAGGGCAGGGCGGGCGCCGGTACTTTGAAGATGCCGTCCTGCTCGCTCAAGTGTGCGCCAGGAATCAACAGGCTATGGCGAATGCCCGGCTTGAGCGCCAGACGCCGGTGCTTGGCGTCAAGGTAAGTGCGTACGCCACCGCTGGCCGGGGCGTAGAACATGGTTATGTCAGCGATATGCACGATGAACATCCCTCCGATCCATTGCTCTCCCTAGATGGACCTGAGGTAAGGATAGATGTTCGGTTTAGATTCGCAGCATGACGGTGGCGGGAGTGGACAAACGCACGCTGTAGGAGCGAGCTTGCTCGCGAAAAACTCACAGACTCCGCGTTTCTTCAGGCAGCCCGCGTTATCGTTGACGTTTTTCGCGAGCAAGCTCGCTCCTACAGGTGGATTAAGGTGGGGGCACCTCAGATCCGGAAGCTGCCCACCAATTGCTTCAAGCGCGAGGCCTGTTGTTCCAGGTCCGAGCAGGCGCGCAGGGTCGATTGCAGGTTTTCCACCCCTTCCTGGTTGAGGGTGTTGATCTCGGTGATGTCCATATTGATCGACTCCACCACCGAGGTTTGTTCTTCCGTTGCGGTGGCGACCGACTGGTTCATGCCGTCGATCTCGCCAATGCGCTGGGTCACGCTGTTAAGGCGCTCGCCGGCCAGGTTGGCGATTTCCACGCTGTCCAGGCTGTGGCGTTGGCTTTCGCTCATGGTAGTCACCGAGTCCCGGGCACCCACCTGTAGCTCTTCGATCATCGTCTGCACCTGTTGCGCCGACTCCTGAGTGCGATGAGCGAGGTTGCGCACTTCATCGGCCACGACCGCAAATCCACGCCCGGCTTCCCCCGCGCGCGCCGCTTCGATCGCCGCATTGAGCGCCAGCAGATTGGTTTGCTGGGAAATGCTGGTGATCACCTCAAGAATCTGGCCGATATTCACCGTTTTGCTGTTAAGTGCTTCGATATTGGTGCTTGAGGTGCTGATCATGCTGGATAACTGCGTCATCGCCTTGATATTGCGTTCAACCACCTGCTGGCCGTCTTCGGCCAAGTGCCTGGCATCGCTGGCCTGACTGGAGGCTTGGGCGGCGTTGCGTGCGATCTCCTGGGCTGCGGCCCCCAGTTGATTGATGGCGGCAGCGACGCTGTTGGTGCGGTTGGCCTGTTCGTCAGAGTTGACCATCGACGAGTTGGAGGCGCTGACCACCCGCAGGGCCACTTCATTGACGTGCTCGGTGGCTGAAGACACTTCGCGAATCGAGGTATGAATGCGCTCGACGAAGCGGTTGAAAGCATTGCCCAGGGTGCCGAATTCATCATTGTTCTGGATGGTCAGGCGGCGGGTCAGGTCGCCTTCACCGTCGGCAATGTCTTGCATGGCGCGGGTCATCAGGTGCAAAGGTTGCAGCAAGACGCGGATCAGCATGCCGAGCAGGGCGATGATGATCACCACCGCGATGATCGTGGCGATCACCGCCGAGGTGCGGAACTCACTGAGCATGGCGAAAGACTTGTCCTTGTCCACCGAAACGCCCAGGTACCAGTTCACCGATGGCAGGCCCTTGATCGGTGTGAACGTCACGATATTGGTCTTGCCGTTGGCTTGCACTTCGCTGAAGTCGCCGCTGATCTTCGGCGTGTCTTTTGGATAAACGTCCGCCAGGGTCTTCATCACCAGGGCTTTATCCGGGTGCACCAGCACTTTGCCGTCGGCGCTGACCAGGAACGCATAACCCATGCCGCCAAAATCCAGCGCGCCGATGTTGTCCACCAGGGTCTGCAGGCTCAGGTCGCCGCCGACTACGCCGATGCTCTGGCCACCCTTGGCGCTGGGCGTGGCGACAGAAATGATCAGTTGCCCGGTCGCCGCGTCGATATAGGGTTCGGTCAGGGTCGAGCCATTACTGGCCTGGGCGCCCTTGTACCAGGGGCGAACACGCGGGTCGAAGCCGTCGGGCATCTTGGTGTCAGGGCGGATGGTGAACGTGCCCTGGCTGTCACCGACGTAGGTCGCCATGAATGACGAAGTCAGCGCTTTCTGCTCCAGCAGGCTGGCGACGACGGTTTTTTCAGGGTTGATGGCGATGTTCTGTGCGGCGTTTTCCACCAGGGCGATACGCCCGGTGAGCCAGGTCTGGATGTTGCTGGCGGTAACGTCGCCCATCTCGTGCAGGTAATTGTTGAGGTCGTCGCGAATCGCGTTGCGCTGCAGATAGTCGTTGTAGAGGGTAAACAACGCAAAGGCGGCGATGACGATAAGGGAGGCTGCAAGCAGGATCTTGTGGCTGAAGCGCAGATTTTTGTTCATGGCTTGAAGGGTCCGCTAAGGTCTTAATATCCGAGGCGCATCCAATGCGGGAGGCGCGAAATGGCAGCGTTAAAAAAGGTGTGGTATTTCTGGTGATAGCTCCGTTGGTCCGTATCGGAATTATCTGACCGTTTTTTAGTCTTTGTCGGGCTTACATCCGTCTATATCGACCTCGCGGCACTAAAGATTAACCATAGGTGACGAAATGCCTGACTCCACACAACTGCTTATCGGTGCAGGCCTTGACGGCCAGCCCATCGCCCAGTCCATGCGCCTGGCCAACCGTCATGGGTTGATCGCCGGCGCCACAGGCACCGGCAAGACCGTCACCTTGCAGCGCCTGGCGGAAGCCTTCAGTGATGCGGGCGTGGCGGTGTTCGCTGCCGACATCAAAGGCGACCTCTGCGGCCTGGGCGCCGCCGCCAACCCCCAGGGCAAAGTGGCCGAGCGCATCGCCGGTATGCCCTTCCTTGATTACACGGCCCAGGCGTACCCGGTCACCCTGTGGGATATCCACGGCCAATCCGGTCATCCGTTGCGCACCACCATCAGTGAAATGGGCCCGCTCTTGCTCGGCAGCCTGTTGGAACTCACCGACAGCCAGCAGTCGGCGCTCTATGCGGCGTTCA
Organism: Pseudomonas sp. MF6767; assembly: GCF_016405475.1. Taxonomy (NCBI): domain Bacteria; kingdom Pseudomonadati; phylum Pseudomonadota; class Gammaproteobacteria; order Pseudomonadales; family Pseudomonadaceae; genus Pseudomonas; species Pseudomonas sp. MF6767. Next base: position 26,553 of record NZ_JAEKCY010000008.1, read on the forward strand.
AAGTGGCCGACCGCGAAGGCCTGTTGCTGCTGGACCTCAAGGACCTCAAGGCACTGCTCAATCACCTGCGCTATCACCCGGAACTGCTGGGCGAAGACGCCGCCTTGATGACCACCGGTTCCAGCCAGGCCTTGTTACGACGCCTGGCGGTGCTGGAGCAGCAGGGCGCCGAAGCCTTGTTTGGCGAGCCGGCCCTGCAACTGGAGGATATTTTGCAGCCCGCCAGTGATGGGCGTGGTCGCATCCACCTGCTGGACGCCAGCCGCCTGGTGCATGAAGCGCCGAAGGTCTACGCGACCTTCCTGTTATGGCTGCTGGCAGAGTTGTTCGAACAATTGCCGGAACGCGGCGATGCCGACAAACCGTTGCTGGCGTTGTTTTTCGATGAAGCGCACTTGTTGTTCGCCGATACGCCAAAAGCCTTGCAGGAGCGCCTGGAGCAAGTGGTGCGCCTGATCCGTTCCAAAGGGGTTGGCGTGTACTTCGTCACCCAGTCGCCGGGCGACCTGCCGGATACGGTACTGGCGCAACTGGGCCTGCGCATCCAGCACGGTTTGCGCGCATTCACCGCCAAAGAGCAGAAATCCTTGCGAGCGGTGGCGGACGGTTTTCGGCCCAACCCGACATTCGATACCTTGTCAGTGCTTACAGAATTGGGCACTGGTGAGGCATTGGTGGGAACCTTGCAGGAAAAGGGCACGCCGGAAGTCGTCCAGCGCGTACTGGTTGCTCCCCCGCAATCGCGGATCGGGCCGCTCACCGAAGCCGAACGTAAAGCGTTGGTTGCCAGTTCGCCGCTGTTGGGGCGCTATGACAAACCAGTGGATCGTGAGTCTGCCTATGAGGTGCTGATGGCCCGCAAGGAGCTTGGGCCTGCCGAGCAGGCTGCTCCGGCCGCCGAAGAGCCGAGCTTCACCGACAAGGCGGGTGCATTCCTGGGGACCACGGCGGGCAAGGCGTTGAAATCAGCCATGCAGCAGGCCGCCAATCAGATGGGGCGCCAGTTGGTGCGGGGGTTGCTGGGTTCGTTGCTGGGCGGCAGCAAACGCAAATAGCGCTTCAGGCTTTGGGCCGGGCATGGGCGGCCAGCCGTTCCAGGGCAGCGCGCAACCCCGGGTCGTTGATCCCTTCAGCAGTGGCCTGAAGGGTTTCGGCGGCCGTTTCCGACAGGTCCATGGTATGCCCCACTGCGCCTTGCGGCACGGTGGGTGGCTGTACCTTGAACTGAATGCGCGTCAAATTGGCAAATTCGTCGAACGCCATCAACTGGCGCTGCAAGCGCTTCTGTTGGTAGCGCAAGCGGGTCGCCCAATGCCCATCGGTGACAATTAATAGCAGGTTGCCTTCACGCCAGGAGGCGACGTGACAATGTTCCCGGGCGGCCGGCTGCAGTTGGCTTTCCAGCAGGCGTTGCAGATGGCCCAAGCGTTGCGCCTGGCCGAAGATAGCTTTCAGCGGTTTGGCTTCGCGGAGCAACGCGCCGGGCGCGCGGGCTGTGAGAGGGCGAAATGCCATGTTTAGACACCTTAGGTAACAGAGCGGCTATCTTAGCAGAAAGCGCCTGTATGCCCTGAGGCTCTGCGTCGGCAGGGCTTTCTCCGTCAAATCAATAAGTAACTTCTGCGCCTGGTGGGTTGAAGTTCCAGCAAAAGCCCTTATTTTAAACATGCCCTCTCACTATGCCGTGCCTGTCTCAGGGAACAACGCCACTTTCCTCACCCACGATTCCGGGTAGAATGCGCGTTCGCAATGCGGCCGTGAGGGCTGCTCGGGCCACTCACGGTGCGCCCTCCATCCCTATGTGTGGAAGAACCTGCCGATATGTTTGCGCCTTTGTTAAAGAAACTTTTTGGAAGCAAGAATGAGCGCGAAGTCAAACGCATGCTCAAGACGGTGCAGCTGGTCAATGCCTTCGAAGAGCAGATGGTTGCTCTGTCGGACGAGCAATTGCGCGCCAAGACCCAAGAGTTCAAGGCCCGCATAGCCAAAGGTGAAACCCTCGACAAGCTGCTGCCCGAAGCCTTCGCGGTTGCCCGTGAAGCCGGTAAGCGCGTCATGGGCATGCGCCACTTCGACGTCCAGTTGATCGGCGGCATGACCTTGCATGAAGGCATGATTGCCGAAATGCGCACCGGTGAAGGCAAGACCCTGGTGGCAACCCTGGGCGTTTACCTCAACGCACTGTCCGGCAAGGGCGTGCACGTTGTGACGGTGAACGACTACCTGGCTCGCCGGGACGCCAACTGGATGCGCCCGTTGTATGAATTCCTCGGCCTGACCGTCGGCGTGGTAACGCCGTTCCAGCCGCCGGAAGAGAAGCGCGCCGCGTACGCCTGCGACATCACCTACGGTACCAACAACGAATTCGGTTTCGATTACCTGCGCGACAACATGGCGTTCAGCATGGATGAAAAATTCCAGCGTGAACTCAACTTTGCCGTGATCGACGAAGTCGACTCCATCCTCATCGACGAAGCCCGTACCCCGCTGATCATCTCCGGCCAGGCCGAAGACAGCTCGCGCCTGTACACCGAGATCAACAAGTTGATCCCGCGTCTTGAGCAGCACATCGAGGAAGTGGAAGGCGTGGTGACCAAAGAAGGTCACTTCACCATCGACGAGAAGACCCGCCAGGTCGAACTCAACGAAGCCGGTCACCAGTTTGTCGAAGAAATGCTGACCCAGATCGGCGAACTGGCCGAAGGCGAAAGCCTGTACTCGGCGCACAACCTGGGCCTGTTGACCCACGTGTACGCTGGCCTGCGCGCCCACAAGCTGTTCCATCGCAACGTCGAATACATCGTGCAGGACGGCCAGGTGGTACTGGTTGACGAGCACACCGGTCGTACCATGCCCGGTCGTCGTCTGTCCGAAGGCCTGCACCAGGCCATCGAAGCCAAGGAACACCTCAACATCCAGGCCGAAAGCCAGACGTTGGCGTCCACCACCTTCCAGAACTACTTCCGTCTGTACAACAAGCTGTCCGGCATGACCGGTACGGCCGACACCGAAGCGTTCGAATTCCACCAGATCTACAACCTGGCCGTGATGGTCATTCCGCCGAACAAACCGTTGGCGCGTAAAGACTACAACGACCTGGTGTTCCTGACCGCCGAAGAGAAATACGCGGCGATCATCAACGACATCAAGGACGGCATGGCCAAGGGCCGTCCGATCCTGGTGGGTACCGCCACCATCGAGACCTCCGAGCACGTGTCCAACCTGCTCAACAAGGAAGGCATCGAGCACAAGGTACTGAACGCCAAGTTCCACGAAAAAGAAGCCGAGATCATTGCCCAGGCCGGTCGCCCAGGCGCACTGACCATCGCCACCAACATGGCCGGTCGTGGTACCGACATCCTGTTGGGCGGCAACTGGGAAGTGGAAGTGGCCTCGCTCGACAACCCGACGCCTGAGCAGATCGCCCAGATCAAGGCCGACTGGCAGAAGCGTCACCAGGCTGTGCTGGAATCCGGTGGCTTGCAGGTGATCGCGTCCGAGCGTCACGAATCGCGTCGTATCGACAACCAACTGCGTGGCCGTGCCGGCCGCCAGGGTGATGCCGGTTCCAGCCGTTTCTACCTGTCGCTGGAAGACAGCCTGATGCGTATCTTCGCATCGGACCGGGTGAAGAACTTCATGAAAGCCCTGGGCATGCAGTCCGGTGAAGCGATCGAGCACCGCATGGTGACCAACGCCATCGAGAAGGCCCAGCGCAAAGTAGAAGGCCGCAACTTCGATATTCGCAAGCAACTGCTCGAGTTCGACGACGTCAACAACGAACAGCGTAAAGTGATCTATCACATGCGTAACACGTTGCTGGCCGCCGACAACATTGGCGAGACCATCGCTGATTTCCGTCAGGACGTGCTCAACGCCACTGTCAGCGCCCATATTCCGCCACAGTCGCTGCCTGAGCAGTGGGATGTTGCCGGCCTGGAAGCGGCATTGAAGAGCGACTTCGGTGTGGACTTGCCGGTTCAGCAATGGCTGGACGAAGACGACCACCTGTATGAAGAAACCCTGCGCGAAAAACTGATGGCCGAGTTGCTGGCGGCGTACAACGAGAAAGAAGAGCAGGCGAGTGCCGAAGCTCTGCGCACCTTCGAGAAACAGATCGTATTGCGCGTGCTGGATGACCTGTGGAAAGACCACCTGTCGACCATGGACCACCTGCGCCACGGTATCCACCTGCGTGGCTACGCCCAGAAGAACCCGAAGCAGGAGTACAAGCGCGAGTCGTTCACGCTGTTCTCCGAATTGCTGGATTCGATCAAGCGCGATTCGATCCGCGTGCTGTCCCACGTTCAGGTGCGTCGCGAAGACCCGATCGAGGAAGAAGCACGCCTGCGTCAGGAAGCCGAAGCACTGGCGGCGCGCATGCAGTTCCAGCATGACGAAGCGCCGGGCCTGGATGAGCCTGAAGCATTGGGTGAAGAGGTCGATGTGGCCCTGGCCCAGACCCCGGTTCGGAATGACCAGAAGCTGGGCCGCAACGAGCTGTGCTACTGCGGTTCGGGCAAGAAATTCAAACACTGCCACGGCCAGATCGAATAAGATTTTCGCCTGACGCTGCAACACCCCGCGCCGCGACCGGCCTTTGCCGTCGCGGCGTTTTGCCATTAATTCCCACCGTCGATAGCGACGGCACAGACATCACCTATTTTTGAGGAGCGCATTCATGGCTGTTGGTCTTGGTCCTTTGCCCACGTTGCACCCGGTTGCCGGTTTTGAACTCGGTATCGCTTCGGCGGGCATCAAGCGCCCGGGGCGCAAGGATGTGGTGGTGATGCGTTGTGCGGAAGGCTCGACCGTGGCGGGCGTGTTCACCCTCAATGCCTTCTGCGCCGCGCCGGTGATTCTGGCCAAGCAGCGCGTGGCCGGGTCGATTCGCTACCTGCTGACCAATACCGGCAACGCCAACGCGGGCACCGGCGAGCCCGGCCTGGTGGCGGCGGCGCGCACCTGCGCCAAGCTGGCCCAGTTGACCGGCGTCGATGCCAGCCAGGTGCTGCCGTACTCCACCGGTGTGATCGGTGAGCCGCTGCCGGTGGAAAAAATCGAAGGCGCCCTGCAAGCCGCGCTCGATGATCTGTCTGTGGATAACTGGGCGGCTGCGGCTACCGGCATCATGACCACCGATACCTTGCCAAAAGGAGCGAGCCGTCAGTTCGTGCATGAGGGCGTGACTATCACCGTCACCGGTATCAGCAAGGGCGCAGGCATGATCCGTCCGAACATGGCCACCATGCTCGGTTATATCGCCACCGACGCCAAAGTCTCCCGTGATGTGCTGCAACGCCTGATGCTGGACGGCGCCAACAAGTCGTTCAACCGCATCACCATCGACGGTGATACCTCCACCAACGACTGCTGCATGCTGATCGCCACCGGCCAGGCCAACCTGCCGGAAATCACTTCCACCGAAGGTCCATTGTTCGCGGCGTTGAAACAGGCAGTGTTTGAAGTGTGCATGGACGTGGCCCAGGCCATCGTGCGTGACGGCGAGGGCGCGACCAAGTTCGTCACTGTTGAAGTCAACGGTGGCGGCAACCATCAGGAATGCCTGGATGTGGGCTACACCGTGGCGCACTCGCCGCTGATCAAGACCGCGCTGTTTGCTTCGGACCCGAACTGGGGCCGTATCCTCGCGGCTGTCGGCCGTGCTGGCGTGCCGGACCTGGACGTGAGCAAGATCGACGTGTTCCTGGGTGACGTGTGCATCGCCAGCCGTGGCGCCCGCGCCGAAACCTACACCGAAGCCCAGGGCTCGGCGGTGATGCAGCAGGAAGAAATCACCATCCGTATCGAACTGGGTCGTGGTGACTGCAGCGAAACCATCTGGACCACCGACCTGTCCCACGAGTACGTGAAGATCAACGCGGAATACCGTACCTGAAAATGACCCTCCCCCTGTAGGAGCGAGCTTGCTCGCGAAAAACTCAATGCCATCGCGGTTATCCTGGATGCACGCGTTATCGTTGACGTTCTTCGCGAGCAAGCTCGCTCCTACAAAGGGCTACGACGAGAGGAAGCAGTGGCGTGAAACGAGTGCATGTAGCAGCAGCGGTGATCCGCGGTGTCGATGGCAGGATCCTGCTGGCGCGCCGTGCCGATACTCAGCATCAAGGCGGGCTCTGGGAGTTTCCCGGCGGCAAGGTGGAGGCTGATGAGTCGGTTGCCACGGCTTTGTCCCGTGAATTGCAGGAAGAGCTGGGCATCCAGGTCACTACGGCGCGGCCGCTGATCAAGGTGCAACATGACTATCCGGACAAGCAGGTATTGCTGGATGTCTGGGAAGTCTCGGCTTTTACCGGCGAGCCCCATGGCGCTGAAGGGCAGCCGTTGGCGTGGGTGGCACCGCGGGACCTGGTCAACTATGAATTCCCGGCGGCGAATGCGCCGATTGTCGCCGCGGCACGCTTGCCCGCCGAATATCTGATCACCCCTGGCGAGCTGGAAACCCCGACGCTGTTGCGCGGTATCCAGAAGGCTATTGCCGGTGGCATCAAGCTGGTTCAACTGCGTGCGCCCAACGGCTATGACCCCAAATACCGTGACCTGGCGGTAGATGCGGTGGGCCTGTGTGCCGGCAAGGCGCAATTGATGCTCAAGGGGCCGTTCGAGTGGCTGGGGGATTTCCCAGCTGCCGGCTGGCACATGACCTCGGCGCAGTTGCGCAAATACGCCAGTAAGGGCCGCCCACTGCCCAAAGACCGTTGGCTGGCGGCTTCGTGCCACAACGCGGAAGAGCTGGCCCTGGCAGAAATGATGGACGTGGATTTCGTCACCCTGTCGCCGGTGCAGCCGACCCAGACCCATCCGGATGCCCAGCCGTTGGGGTGGGAGCAGGCGCAGCAGTTGATCGCCGGGTTCAGCAAGCCGGTGTTTCTGTTGGGCGGGGTTGGGCCGGCGCAGCGGGAGCAGGCCTGGGAGGCTGGTGCGCAAGGTGTGGCAGGTATTCGAGCGTTCTGGCCGCAGGTGTGATGATCATTCCCACGCTCTGCGTGGGAATGCCTCCTGTGACGCTCTGCGTCATGTTTTGGACGCGGAGCGTCCCTTGATACATTCCCACGCAGAGCGTGGGAGCGATCAGGTCAGTGTGGCTTGGCCGCCGCCTGCCACAACACTTCCGCAACGCCTTGGCGCTTGGCAATCACCCTGGCCGCCACAAACAGCAAATCCGACAACCGATTGATGTACGCCAACCCCACACCCTCCAGTGGCTCCACCGCATTCAAGTGCTGACAGCGGCGCTCGGCGCTGCGCGCCAGGCTGCGGCACACATGGGCCTGGGCAATCAGGGCTGAGCCGCCGGGCAGGATGAAATTCTCAAGCGGCCCGACTTCCTCGTTCCAGCGATCAATCGCTGCTTCCAGCCGATCCACTTCCGCCGCATTCAGCGCCTTGTATACCGGCATCGCCAGTTCACCGCCCAAGTCAAACAGACGGTGCTGGCAAGGCGTGAGCACTTCAATCACGTCCTTCAACGCCGGGTGCTTGCCGCTTTGTTCTTCAAGGTTGGCCAGCAGCAGGCCCAGTTGGCTGTTCAGGGTATCCACCTCGCCAATCGCTTCCACGCGTGGATGGTCCTTGGGCACGCGGCGGCCGTCGCCGAGGCCGGTTTCGCCTTTGTCGCCGGTACGGGTGTAGATCTTCGACAGGCGAAAGCCCATGGTCAGTGCTCCAGTTGGGTAAGTTCAGTGGGGGGCAATTGGCTGCCGGCCAAAGGCAGGCGCAAGGTAAAGCAGGTGCCCTGGCCCAGGGTGGAATGCACTTCCATCTGGCCCTTGTGGTTGTTGGTGATGATGAAATACGACACTGACAGCCCAAGCCCGGTACCTTGGCCGATTTCCTTGGTGGTAAAGAAGGGTTCGAACGTGCGCTTGCGCACGTTTTCGCTCATGCCTATGCCGTTGTCTTCTACCTGGATTTCTGCCCACGGCGGGTTCAGACGGGTGCGCAGGATAATGCGCCCAGGTTCGCTGTCGTCTTCACGCAGGTGAATGGCCTGGGCGGCGTTCTTCAACAGGTTGAGCAGCACTTGTTCCAGCTCGTTGGCGGTGCCGGGTACCGGGCCCAGTTGCGGATCGAACTGGCGGATGATCGCCTGGCCCTTGAAATCGAAACCAATGGTCAGGTCGAAGTCGTTGCCAGCGATGTCCACGGCCTGGTCGATCAGCGCTGGCAAATCACAGGGCGCCATCTGGCGATTGCTGCGGCGGCTGAAGCTGAGCATGTGGGTAACGATTTTCGCGGCACGCGCCCCGGCCTGCTGAATGCCGTCGAGCAGTTGCGGGACTTCGCGGCCTTGCAGGTATCGGTTGACCGTCTCCAGCTCGATGCCCACCTGTTCGGCAAGTTCAAGGTTCTTGGGCAGCTCGGGGGACAGGCGCCGCCGAATGTTCTGCACGTTATGCAGGATCGCGCCCAACGGGTTGTTGATCTCATGGGCCATACCTGCGGCCAGGCCGCCCACGGAGAGCATTTTTTCCGATTGCACCATCATTTCTTCCAGGGACAGGCGCTGGGTGATGTCGTCGATTCGGATCACCACACCGCGCCCGGCGCCGCCCATCAACGGGTAGAACGTCAGCGCATAATGCTTGGGCTCGTCGTCCTTGATCCAGGTGACCCGTTCTATCCGCTCCACTGTGTGCTGCTCCACGGTGGCCTTGATCTGTGGCAGGTACGGCTTGAGCGGCTGGAAGGCCAGGAACACCGGCTGGTTCAGGGCTTCGTCCAGACGCGTACCGGAGAGGGCGGTAGCTTCCTGGTTCCACTGGGTGACATAGAGTTGTTCGTCCAGGGCGATCAGCGCCGAGGGCATCGAGTCAATGATGCTGTTCAGGTAGTTCTGGAAGCCCGTGAGCTTTTTCTCGATCTTGCTGCGTACCTGGACTTCCAGTTCCAGCTTGCGGTTGGTATGCCGGGTTTCTTCGGCCAGGCCCTGAGCCTGGTCATACGCAGCCTGGGAGTCGTCGCGTGCGCGTTTGAGTTGCTGCTCGCGGGCTTCAATGCGCGACAACATGGTGTTGAACGCTTCGGCCAGGCTGCCGATTTCATCACGGTTGCCACGCCCGGCGCGTAAAGCGTAGTTCTCCTCGCGGGTCACCTGGCGGGACAGTTCTTCAAGTTCATGAATTGGCCGTGTGATCAGGCGTTTGATCTGCCGGGCGATGACCAGCCACAACAACACACTGAAAATCAGGATGCCCAGGCTGGCGGTCAGCGTGCCGGTATAGAACGCCACCGGCAGCTCACTGCTGGCCACCAGCAACAAATGCCCCGAAGGCTGAGTGCCACGGGGCAGGGTGATGACCTGGTTGCTGCGAAATTCAGTGAGGCGCCACGCTTCGATATGCCGGTAGTGGTCCGGCAGGTGCAGGCGGTCGCCGTGCTGCATCTGCGCCAGGCGGTTGCCTTCGCCATCGTACAAAGCGGCGGCGCGCAACGGTGAATAGCTGGTCAGCTCATTGAGCAGCGCCTCGGCCTTGGTCGGAGACTCAAGGGCCTCGGCGGCAAGCGCGGGGTTGGACACCAGTCGACCAATGGACTGCAAGGCCTGGGGGGCCATGCTTTCCTGGGAGATCCAGTAGGCGGCGCTGATAAACGTCAGGTTGGCCACCAGCAATACGGTGGTCAACAACACCAGCAGGGCCGCCAGCAGTTTCTGCCCTACCGGTAGATTTTCAAGACGCTGGCGCAATGGCATCAGGGGTTTCCCAGGTGATAGACAGGTAGGCAGGGTAGCGCGTGCCTCAGTCGCTGGCCAATCCGCGTGTGCGCAGATATTCGACCAGGCGCGCTTGCAACTGTTGCAGGTGCGGCAACACCAATTGATGGCGGGCCGCCGCCTGGCAGGCATAGCCCAGCAGGTAGCTGATCTCGGTACGTCGGTGGTTGGCCACGTCCTGGTGCATGGACGAGTAATTGGCCGCCGTGGCCTGGATCACCCGCTGCACTTCGCTGTGCAGGTCCTGTGCGGCAGCAGGTTGGCCGCAGCATTCCAGCAGCTCGGCCAATTCAGCGCACAAGGTTGCCACTTCACACGCGTGGGCTTGCAAACCGCCGTTGCGGCACTGGTAAAGCACGGTCAGCGGGTTGATGGCGCAATTGAGCGCCAGCTTGCGCCACAGGCGTGTGAGGATATCACTGGCCCAATCGTGGGGAATGCCGGCCGCTTGCAGGTCGTTCAGCCACAGCGGTGGCGTGGGGTGGCTCGCATCCCCCAGCCAGGTGTAACCATGGCCGGCAAATACCACCCGCCAGTCGCCTTCGCGAAACGCGCCTTCGGTACTTGAGGCATAGATGCAACGGGCCAACGGCACTTGTGCAGCCACTGCGTCCTGGCTGCCAAGGCCGTTTTGCAGCAGGATCAGTTCGGCGTCGGGCGCAAGTCTAGGGTGCAACTGGGCGATAGCGCTTTGAGCATCGTAGGCTTTGCACGCGACCAGCAGGCGATGAATCGGCTCCGGGCTGTCAGGCGTTTCACCGACTACCGGGTAAGTCTGTTCCACACCCTGCTCGACCAGGGTCAGCCCTTGGCCGGCTCGATAGTCGGCCAGGCGCGCCTCATTGCGCAGAATCAGCCTGACGGGCACCCCCGCACGTGCCAGCCGCGTGGCCCAGAGGGTGCCCAGGCTGCCGGCGCCAAGAATATGCCACGGGGTCGACATCAGTGTGTACTCCATAAGGTCGCCAGCGGTGAACGGCGCGAAAGAACCGCTATAATGCCCCGGCATTTTAGCTCGGGCGCGCTCCATCTCTACTGAGCCCGCCCCTTATATTGGAGAAATCACATGCCTTCGTTCGACGTGGTATCTGAACTGGACAAACACGAAGTCACCAACGCCGTCGAGAACGCCGTCAAGGAACTGGACCGTCGCTATGACTTGAAAGGCAAGGGCAGCTTCGAATTCAAGGAAAAGGAACTGACCGTCAACCTGACCGCTGAAGCCGATTTCCAGCTGGAAGCGATGATCGAGATCCTCAAGCTGGCCCTGGTCAAGCGCAAGATCGACGTGCAGTGCCTGGAAGTCAAGGACGCCTACGCCTCAGGCAAACTGATGAAGCAGGAAGCCGTGCTCAAGGAAGGCATCGACAAAGAGCTGGCCAAGAAGATCGTGGCGCACATCAAGGACGCCAAGCTCAAGGTCCAGGCCGCCATCCAGGGCGAGCAGGTTCGTGTCACCGGCAAGAAGCGTGACGACCTGCAAGAGGCCATCGCGGCCCTGCGCGCCAAGACATTTGACATGCCGCTGCAGTTCAATAACTTCCGCGACTGATGGCACTTTGGGGAACCTGTGGGCACTTTTGGCGTCCCACGCCCCAGCATCAGTGCCTACAATTGAGCCCTTCGGGGCTCAATTGCGTTTTCAGGCAGTCAATACAGCCTTATCGCCGCACAACAGGAGAAAGTAGATGGATTTGAACGCTGAAATGGATCACCTGATCAAGACCTCCCAGTCTTGGCTCCCCATGATCATGGAATATGGCAGCCGCGTATTGCTGGCGTTGGTCACCCTGGCCATCGGCTGGTGGCTGATCAACGTCTTGACTCACCGCGTGGGCCGTCTGCTGGCCATGCGTAACGCTGACTTGGCACTGCAACACTTCATCACCAGCCTTGCTAACATCGCGCTCAAAGTCATGCTGGTGGTCAACGTGGCCTCGATGATTGGTGTGGCCACCACCTCGTTCGTTGCGGCGATCGGTGCCGCTACCCTGGCAATCGGCCTGGCCTTGCAAGGCAGCCTGGCGAACTTTGCCGGCGGCGTGTTGATTCTGTTGTTCCGCCCGTTCCGTATCGGTGACTGGATCGAAGCCCAGGGTACCTCGGGTACCGTCGACAGCATCCAGATCTTCCACACGGTGCTGCGCACCGGCGACAACAAGACGGTGATCATTCCCAACGGCAGCCTGTCCAACGGCCTTATCACCAACACCAACCGCCAGCCGACCCGCAAGGTTGTGTTTGACGTGGGTGTGGACTATGAGGCGGACCTGCAGAAGGCCCGTGAAGTGCTGCTGGCTTTGGCTGAAGACCCGCGTGTACTGAAGGACCCTGCCGCCGTGGCGGTGGTGTCGACCTTGGGCGACAGTTCCATCACCGTCTCCCTGCGTTGCTGGACCAACACACCGGATTATTGGGACGTGATGTTTATGTTCAATGAGCTGGCGCGTGACCGTTTGAAAGCGGCCGGGATTGATATTCCGTTTCCGCAACGGGTTATTCGAGTGATGCAGGAAAGTGCGCCGAAGTAACTTGGCGTGATGCTATCGAAGTTGGCCGAAAGGTCAGCTTTGAAAAAATAGTTACTTAGCTTGCTAGTTGTTTGGTTGATTGAAATAAAACTGCAATAAAAAAGCCGCTCCCTGTTTAAACAGAGGAGCGGCTTTTTGTTTAAGGCCGAAGCCTCAAGTCATCGTTGTAATTGAACCGGCAATTACAAGATGTTCAGCGGGTAGTTGGCGATCAGACGCAGCTCGTCGATCGACGGCGAACCGTAGTACACGCCATCACCGGAACGGTAAGTCGCTTGACGCAGGCGCAGGCTCAGGTCTTTTGCCGGGCCGCTCTGGATCACGTACTTGGCTTCGATGTCGCGTTCCCACTCTTTGCCATTCGAGGTGGTGCCCGTATTGGCGCCGCTACCGGTTACATAACGGGTCATGAAGCTCAGGCCCGGAATGCCGAAGGTTGCCATGTTGATGTCATAACGCGCCTGGTAGGACTTTTCGCCTTCGGCGTTGAAGTCGGAACGGGCGATGGAGTTGGCCAGGAACACAGTGCCGCCGCCGTCTACGCCGTAACCGTAGTCGCCGTCACCGGTGACTTTCTGGGCTGCCAGGGTGAAGGTGTGAGCACCGATGGTGTACGCGCCCTGCAAGCTGAAGGCGCGGTTGTCGAGCTTGGTCACGCCATCTTTCTCTGCGCGTTGCAGGCCGGCGCCGTCGCTCTTGGTGTCGTAGATGTTGAAGTCCAGGGCGAACGACTGATCATCGCTCAGGGCGTGGGTCCAGTTCAGGTTGCTGTAGTACTTGCGGAAGTAATCTTCGGTTTTCGCGTAGTACAGGCTGCCGGTGACTTCTGGAGTGAAGGCATACACACCGCCGACGAAGTCGGTTTTGGTCAGGCCCAGGCTGTCGTGGTAGGTTTGGTTCTGCGCGACGCTGGAAGTGAAGTGACCGCCTTCAAGCTTCAGGCCCTTGATTTCGTTGCTGGTGATGGAGATACCTTGCGGCAGCTCTGGCAGCAGGCGGCTGTCGTCGGAGGCAAACACTGGGGCTGTGGTGTATTGGTCACCGACTTTCAGCACAGTGTTGGAGATGCGGAACTTCACCGCGCCGCCGCCTTTGGAATAGTCATCTTGCGAGCGACCGTCGGAACCGGTTGGGAACAGGCCGGTGCCGGCGCGGCCCTTGCCGCTGTCGAGCTTGACGCCCATCAGGCCGATCACGTCGACACCGACACCAATGGTGCCTTGGGTGAAGCCCGATTCGTACAGGGCATTGAAGCCCAGGCCGGTTTCTTCAGCACGGCTCTTGGAGCCTGGGCCCGACGGGTTGTTACGGAAGTCACGGCTGAAGTACAGCGCGCGAGTATTGATGCTGAACGTACTGTCTTCAACAAAGCCCTTGGAATCGTCCTGGGCGGACGCCATTGCGAACTGCGAGGTGCCTGCTGAAACAGCCAGGGCGATCATGCTCCACTTCATCACGCGCATCGTGATTTGCTCCTTTGGTTTTAGGAAGAGTACTGCCGTCCCACCTGTATTTTTATCTGGGCGGCTCTTTCTTTTTGTGTCGGCGCAAAGTTATCTCACGCAGACCCTATTGACGATACTTACTCAATTATCCTTTCAGCTTCTTTACGAGGCTGTCGTAAATCGCTAGATCCATGTCGCAAATTCACAGCCTGAAATGTATCCAGGCTGACAACTTCAATGCTGTTTTCAGACTTCTTTCAAAGTTTGAACGCATCCCTGATACACATTGAAACGCCACTATTTTTATCGCGAAACACCTGTGTCCAAACGGGTGTCGTTGCCGACGATATGGGGGTGAATGCAACAAGCGTGCTCAAACCACTTACCGAATGTCATTTTTTCGTGAAAAGTGTGATGAGCCTGTAAAAACCGCATAAGCACGGGGGTTTTACGCCATTTCGGTTGGGCTTGACGCCAGGGTGTTACCCCGGTTCGGTGGTACCTGAATCCTGTACCTGGGTAAAACGTTACCGGTTGACCCTTATCAGTGGGTAATCGGCGGATCCCTTTGAGGCACAGGTGGGTTATTTTGGTGCATCCCGTTGAGGCCCGGCCTAGCGTTGCTCACCTGGGCTGTTGCCTCTAAAGGGTGCATCTTTTTGCCTGGTTGCCTCAAGGCCGCCAGCATTGCCCGTGAAGCCTTGGGCATTCGAAGGTATGCTGGGCACCTGTTACCGACCTGCCGAACGGAGTGCCACGTGTTCGCCTTAGATCAACGCCTGCAACAAGATACCTTGGCCATTGGGGACTTCCCGCTCTGTCGCCTGCTGCTGTCCAATGACGCCAATTACCCCTGGTTCATCCTGGTGCCGCGCATCGAAGGTATCAGCGAAGTGTTTCAACTGGATGTCGCAGATCAACAAACCTTGTGGCAAGAAACGACGGCCCTGGCGCAGCTGCTTAACGACGGGCTGGCGGCCGACAAGATGAACATCGGCGCGCTGGGTAACGTGGTCAGCCAGTTGCATGTGCATGTGATTGTGCGCAAGCGCGACGACGCCGCCTGGCCAGCCCCGGTGTGGGGCAAGCACCCGGCCCGGCCCTACACCGAAGAGCAGGTGGCCGCGACTCGCAGCCGATTGCGCGAGCTATTGCCTGCCGACTTCATCTTTACCCAGGACTGAACCATGGACCTGCAAGAACGCGTCACCGACCTGGAAAGCCGCCTGGCCTTCCAGGACGACACCATTGAGACCCTCAACGACATCCTGGTCACCCAGCAGCGGGCCGTCGAACGTCTGCAATTGCAAATGACTGCATTGCTCAAGCGCCAGGAAGAAATGGGCGGGCAGTTCGAGTCATCCGAAGAGGAAGCGCCGCCGCCACACTATTGAGTGCGCAAGCAATAAAAAAACCGCGACCCAGCCAAGGCTGGATCGCGGTTTTTTTTTGCTGCGAGGGCTGGGATCAGCGACGCGGCAGGGCAGCGATGACATCTTCGGCTTGCAGGCCCTTGTCACGGTTCATCACCGAGAACTCTACGCGCTGGCCTTCGACCAGGACGCGATGGCCTTCGCCACGAATGGCTCGGAAGTGGACGAAGATATCGTCGCCCGAGTCGCGGGAAATGAAGCCGAAGCCCTTGGAGGTGTTGAACCACTTGACGGTCCCGGTATCCCGGTTGGTCATGTCATAGTTTTGCGACGCGGCCGCTGGAGACGAGCGGTAGAAGCTGATGGCCAGGTGAAGAACGATGGCGACCACAGCGATCACCAGGCTGAGCAGGATGGCCGGATGGCCCCCGACTTCAGGCATGGGCGCCAGGAGGGTGAGGGTTTGTACGACAACAGTCAGCACCAGCAGCGCACTGACCAGGTTTTGCAGTTGATGACGCGTGCCTTTGTTCCAGTAAGGGATTACCGGCGCGAGCGTCAGGTTAAGAAGGCCGAACAAGGCCAGGTACAGGGCGTCGTGTTGTTCCAGGTAGGGCAGGCTTTCAGGCTGCAGGCTCGGAATAAAGGACAGCAGCAAGGCTGCGACGCCCGTTAGCAGGTGGACGATTTTCAACATTTTGGTTAACTCACGTTAAGACGGATCACAAGGAAGAGCTGACTGGCACGGTTCGCTTCTGAACAATGGGAGGCGTTGAGCACGTGCGCGGGTATCAGCCTATGTGACGTGCCGCAGGAATAAACGGCAGCCACACCGCGTCTATTTAACAGCAAAGGCTGTGCCTACTCAAATCAAGCATTTCGGGGTGTTGCCACGGCCAAGGCATTTCTGCGTCAAACGCTTGTCCTAGACAGGTGCGGGATTTTTTCAGTGGTGGCCTAGACCCTTCCTACAGGTAAATAGGCTTGCCAAGTCAGATCCCGCAGTCGGTGCGGGGCGATTTGCCGCATGCAGCCCGAGTGTGTCGGGCTGCACGTGGCGCACTCTCTTGCTAGAGTGGAACTGCACCTGATCAATGAATGCTCGTCAATTGAAGGGGAAACACATGGCAATCGATATTGGTATCAGTGAAGAAGACCGTAAATCCATCGTCGACGGACTTTCCCGCCTACTCTCCGATACCTATGTTCTGTATCTGAAGACCCACAATTTCCATTGGAACGTCACAGGCCCCATGTTTCGTACGCTGCACCTGATGTTCGAAGAGCAGTACAACGAGCTTGCGCTGGCAGTGGACTCCATCGCCGAGCGTATCCGTGCCCTGGGCTTCCCGGCGCCGGGTGCCTATTCGATTTACGCCCGCCTGTCTTCCATCAAGGAAGAAGAGGGGGTGCCGAGCGCCGAAGAGATGATCAAGCAGTTGGTGGCCGGTCAGGAAGCAGTCACGCGTACCGCGCGAGGCATCTTCCCATTGCTCGACAAAGTCAGTGATGAGCCGACGGCGGACCTCTTGACCCAGCGTATGCAGGTTCATGAGAAAACCGCGTGGATGCTGCGCTCCCTGCTTGAAAACCAGTAACTGTCGAACCCAGGCGGCGCCTTTTCGGCGCCGCCTGCTGGTTTCCCTGCGCTTCCTGGCGTTGTCCTACAACTAACAACTCCCCGTCTTCTGGCTGCTCTGCGCTGGCTGCTGTTTTATAGGCCATCGTCCAATGGGAGAAGCCCATTGGCTGCTGTTTGGCAATGGAGTGTCAGGTGTATGTCACGTGGAGTGGGTAAGGGAATGATGGAAGCCTGTGGTTTTCACAAGATAAAGGTCGACCCTTTTACCAAGGGTTTTGATATGGGGCTGGCCAAGCCACTGTCCCGTTCGGTCAGGCTCAATGGGTTTTCTACCTGCCTGCGGCTTGAACAGATCTATTGGAATATCCTGACGGAAATCGCCAGGCTCAATACCTGTTCGGTCAGTGCGCTGTTGTCCTATGTCGATCGGGAAGTGCATTTGCGTTACGGAGGCGTGAAGAACTTCAGTGGGCTGGTGAGGGTGGTGTGCGTGGTTCACGTCCTCAAAGGTCGGGGCGCCCTCACGTCCGGGGATACGCTCGCGCAGTAGTCCGATGGCCGGGCCTTCAGCCCGACGGGCCGGGTCCTGGGCACAAAGCCGGCTGCGCTGTATTGATTTACCAGATATAATCCCGCGCTTTGCTGCGCATGCCGGGCTTTATGCACAGGGCAGGGCGTGGCGCTGTAACGATCTGATCGCCGAGACATCTCCATGCCCATGTACGACTATCAATGCGCTTCCTGTGGTCATCAGTTGGAAGCCATTCAGAAGATCAGCGCCGCGCCGCTGGTCGATTGCCCTGCCTGCCAGGCACCTGAGTTGAAGAAGATGTTGTCCATGCCGGGCTTCCGCCTGAGCGGCAGCGGCTGGTACGAGACTGATTTCAAGACCGGTGCCAAGAAGAACCTGGCCGGCGGCGACAAAGCAGACTGAGTTGAACTCTACGCGCAGGCTCCTGCATTATCCGTCCCCTGCTTTAATGTGCGGTGACGAGGCGGGCCTGCCACCGAATTTCGAATTACGAGAAGTGAAACCACGACCATGATGCGCAGCCACTATTGCGGCCAACTGAACGAGACCCTGGAAGGTCAGGAAATCACCCTTTGCGGATGGGTTCACCGTCGCCGCGACCACGGCGGGGTAATCTTCCTCGATATCCGCGACCGTGATGGTCTGGCCCAGGTAGTGTTCGACCCGGACCGCGCCGAAAGCTTCGCCGCCGCCGACCGCGTGCGCAGCGAATACGTAGTGAAGATCACCGGCAAGGTACGCCTGCGTCCGGCCGGTGCCGTGAACAAGAACATGGCGTCCGGCGGCATCGAAGTGCTGGGCTATGAGTTGGAAGTGCTGAACGAGTCGGAAACCCCGCCGTTCCCGCTCAACGAATACTCCGACGTGGGCGAAGAAACTCGCCTGCGCTACCGTTTCCTGGACCTGCGTCGTCCGGAAATGGCCGAGAAGCTGCGCCTGCGCTCGCGCATGACCACCAGCATCCGCCGCTTCCTGGATGAAAACGGCTTCCTCGACGTCGAAACCCCGATCCTCACCCGGGCCACCCCGGAAGGCGCGCGCGACTACCTGGTACCGAGCCGTACCCATGCCGGCAGCTTCTTCGCCTTGCCGCAATCGCCGCAGCTGTTCAAGCAACTGCTGATGGTGGCTGGTTTCGACCGCTACTACCAGATCGCCAAGTGCTTCCGTGACGAAGACCTGCGTGCCGATCGCCAGCCGGAATTCACCCAGATCGACATCGAGACCAGCTTCCTCGATGAAAAAGAGATCATGGGCCTGACCGAGCAGATGATCCGCAACCTGTTCAAGGAAGTCCTGGACCTGGAGTTCGGCGAATTCCCGCACATGACCTTCGAAGAAGCCATGCGCCGCTACGGTTCCGACAAGCCAGACCTGCGTAACCCGCTGGAGCTGGTGGACGTGGCCGACCAGCTCAAGGACGTCGACTTCAAGGTGTTCAGCGGCCCGGCCAACGATCCTAAATGCCGCATCGCCGCCCTGCGTGTGCCTGGCGGCGCGAGCATGCCGCGCAAGCAGATCGACGACTACACCAAGTTCGTCGGCATCTACGGTGCCAAGGGCCTGGCGTACATCAAGGTCAACGAGCGCGCCAACGGTGTCGACGGCCTGCAGTCGCCGATCGTGAAAAACATCCCTGAAGCCAACCTGAACACGATCCTCGATCGCGTCGGTGCGGTTGACGGCGACATCGTGTTCTTCGGTGCCGACAAGGCCAAGATCGTCAGCGAGGCCCTGGGCGCGCTGCGTATCAAGCTCGGTCACGACCTGAACCTGCTGACCTGCGAATGGGCGCCGATGTGGGTTGTGGACTTCCCGATGTTCGAAGAGAACGACGACGGCAGCTTCAGCGCCTTGCACCACCCGTTCACCGCACCGAAGTGCTCCCCGCAAGAGCTGGAAGCCAACCCTGCAGGCGCGCTGTCCCGTGCCTACGACATGGTGTTGAACGGTACTGAACTGGGTGGCGGTTCGATCCGTATCCACCGCAAAGAGATGCAACAAGCGGTCTTCCGCCTGCTGGGCATCAACGAAGCGGAACAGGAAGAGAAATTCGGCTTCCTGCTCGACGCCCTGAAATACGGTGCGCCGCCGCACGGTGGCCTGGCGTTCGGCCTGGACCGTCTGGTGATGCTGATGACCGGCGCCCAGTCGATCCGTGAAGTGATCGCCTTCCCGAAAACCCAGAGCGCTGCGGACGTCATGACCCAGGCTCCGGGTGTGGTTGATGCCAAGGCACTGCGCGAGCTGCACATCCGCCTGCGCGAGACGCCGAAGGCTGAGTAAGGCTGCAGCGTGAAAGCGCGATAAGGTTGTACGCAGTCAAAAAGGCGCATCTTCGGATGCGCCTTTGCGTTTAAAAGAGGGAAATCTCGCCTGGGGCGGGATTGATAAGGTTTCTAGAGAATTCGGAGTTGTGTTATGGCTGGCCATTCCAAGTGGGCGAACATCAAGCACCGCAAAGAGCGTCAGGATGCCAAGAAAGGCAAGATCTTCACCAAGTGGATTCGCGAACTGACCGTCGCTGCCCGTCAGGGTGGCGGTGACCCGGGCTCCAACCCGCGTCTGCGCCTGGCGCTGGACAAGGCGCTGGGCGCCAACATGAGCCGCGACATCATCGACCGCGCCGTGGCCCGTGGTGCTGGTGCGGCCGACACCGACGATATGGTCGAGCTGACCTATGAAGGCTACGGCCCGGGCGGTGTGGCGGTGATGGTCGAATGCATGACCGACAACCGCAACCGTACCGCGGCAGCCGTGCGCCATGCGTTCAGCAAGTGTGGCGGCAACCTTGGCACGGACGGCTCGGTGGCCTACCTGTTCGAGCGCAAGGGGCAGATCACCTTCGCACCGGGCACTGATGAAGACGCGCTGATGGAAGCCGCGATGGAAGCGGATGCCGATGACGTGGTCACCAACGAAGACGGCTCCATCGATGTGTTCACCTCGTTCGCCAGCTTCTACGCCGTGCGTAATGCCCTGGAAGCCGCTGGTTTCAGCGGCACCGACGCGGAGATCGTGATGCTGCCGACCACCAGTGCCGAACTGGACCTGGACGGTGCCCAGAAGGTGCTGAAGCTGCTGGACATGCTTGAAGATCTGGATGACGTGCAGAATGTGTATTCGAATGCCGACATCCCTGAGTCTGTGGCCGAACAGCTCGCTTAAGAACGATGAATATCCGCTGTGGGAGCTGGCTTGCCTGCGATAGCATCACCTCGATTTGACAGAAGCACCGAGGTGCCCGCATTGCAGGCAAGCCAGCTCCCACAGGGCTTCTATGCTGTTACACAAATGTGTGCCTGGCACATACCGTTGTAAATCCAACCCGCAGGCGTTATGACTTTAATCCTAGGTATCGACCCCGGTTCGCGCATCACCGGTTTTGGCGTGGTGCAGCAGACCCCACGCGGCTGTGTGTACGTCGCCTCGGGCTGCATCCGCACTGGCGCAGGGGAATTGGCCGAGCGGCTGCAGATCGTCTATCGCGGCGTACGTGAAGTCATCCAGACCTACGGCCCGGTCACCATGGGCATAGAGAAAGTCTTCATGGCCAAGAATGCCGACTCGGCGTTGAAGCTCGGGCAGGCCCGGGGCGCTGCCATCGTGGCAGGTGCCGAGGAGGGCATGGAGATCGCTGAATACACCGCGACCCAGGTCAAGCAGGCCGTGGTCGGCACCGGTGGCGCCAACAAGGAGCAGGTGCAAATGATGGTCATGCACATGCTCAAGCTCACTTCAAAGCCGCAGATCGACGCCTCGGATGCCCTGGCCATCGCCATTTGCCATGCCCATACCCGCTCCAGCCTGTTGCCTCACGGCTTGGGCGCAGCACGTAGTCGTGGCGGGCGGCTGCGTCTCTGATAGCATCAGCGCAATCGTTATTTTTGCGGTCAGGCTCCGATCTGACCCCCAAGCTTTAAGGATCTGAACCGTGATTGGACGCTTGCGCGGCACCCTGGCTGAGAAACAGCCGCCGCACCTGATTCTGGATGTGAATGGGTTGGGTTATGAGCTGGAAGTGCCCATGACCACCCTGTATCGCCTGCCGTCGGTCGGCGAGCCGATAACCTTGCACACTCATTTAGTGGTGCGCGAAGACGCGCAACTACTCTATGGTTTCATCGGCAAGCGTGACCGCGATTTCTTCCGCGAGCTGATTCGTCTCAATGGCGTGGGGCCCAAATTGGCCCTGGCCTTGATGTCGAGCCTGGAAGTGGATGAATTGGTCCGGGCTGTATCGGCCCAGGATACCTCGGCCCTGACCAAGGTGCCGGGGGTGGGCAAGAAGACCGCCGAGCGCTTGTTGGTCGAGCTCAAGGACCGCTTCAAAGCCTGGGAGGTGGTGCCGAGCATGTTCGCCCTGGTACCGAACCAGCCGGATATGCCGGCGGCCCAGGTCGCCAACGCCGAGAGCGATGCCGTCAATGCGCTGATCTCCCTGGGCTACAAGCCTCAGGAAGCCAGCAAGGCCGTATCGGCCATCAAGGACAAGAACCTGAGCGCTGAAGACATGATTCGCCGTGCCCTGAAGGGAATGATTTAAGTGATTGAAGCCGATCGTCTGATCGCGGCCACCGGCCCGCGTGACCGTGAAGAAGTCCAGGACCGGGCCATCCGCCCGTTGAGCCTGGCCGAATACATCGGCCAGCCCACCGTGCGCGAGCAGATGGAGCTGTTTATCCAGGCCGCTCGCGGGCGCAGTGAGTCCCTGGACCACACCCTGATCTTCGGCCCGCCGGGTTTGGGCAAGACCACTCTGGCCAATATCATCGCCCAGGAAATGGGCGTGTCGATCAAGTCCACCTCCGGCCCGGTGCTTGAGCGTCCTGGCGACTTGGCCGCGTTGCTGACCAATCTTGAACCCCATGACGTGCTGTTTATCGACGAAATCCATCGCTTGTCGCCGATTGTCGAAGAAGTGCTGTACCCAGCCATGGAAGACTTCCAGCTCGACATCATGATCGGCGAAGGCCCGGCGGCCCGTTCGATCAAACTCGACCTGCCGCCCTTTACCCTGGTGGGCGCGACCACCCGCGCGGGCATGTTGACCAACCCGCTGCGAGACCGTTTCGGCATTGTTCAACGTCTAGAGTTCTATAGCACCGCCGATCTGGCGACCATTGTCAGCCGGTCGGCGAGTATCCTCGGCTTGCCCCTGGACCCGGAAGGCGCCTTTGAAATCGCTCGACGCGCTCGCGGTACGCCACGAATTGCCAACCGTTTGCTGCGCCGCGTGCGAGACTTTGCCGAGGTGCGTGCCAAGGGCCACATCACCAAGGCCGTGGCGGACCTGGCCTTGAACCTGCTGGATGTGGACGAACATGGTTTTGATCACCAAGATCGACGCCTACTTTTGACCATGATCGAGAAATTCGACGGTGGCCCGGTCGGCGTGGACAGCCTGGCCGCAGCCATCAGTGAGGAGCGCCATACCATTGAGGATGTTCTGGAACCGTACCTGATTCAGCAGGGCTACATCATGCGAACCCCGCGGGGCAGGGTGGTGACGCGTCATGCCTATTTGCACTTCGGGCTAAACATTCCGTCACGATTGGGAGAGATGCCCGTGGTAGACGAATTCCTCGATGCAGTGGACGATTAAAAAATTGCAGGAGCGAGCTTGCTCGCGAAAAACGCCAACGATAACGCGGTATGTCTGGTTATACGCGGCGTGCTCAGGTTCTTCGCGAGCAAGCTCGCTCCTACAGGGTATTTGTCATGTGGGGTGATTTATCCGAGCTTTGTGCTGTCCCAGTGTCTGGCGTCGTCATTTGAAAGCGTTCAGGAATGAAAAAACAGTTGCCCAGCCAATTGGCAACCTGAGGAGTAAGCACTAGAGTATGCGCGCGCAAAACGGGGATCAGTCGTTCGCACATCGCTGTCGCGTTTATTACGAGGACACCGATGCCGGCGGCATCGTTTATTACGTCAATTACCTGAAATTCATGGAACGGGCTCGAACCGAGCGGCTGCGGGAGTTGGGTTTTGCCCAGTCCGAGCTGGTAGGCGAGGACCTGTTATTCGTCGTGCATTCCAGCGAGGCGCGGTATTACGCGCCGGCGCGACTGGACGATGAGTTGCTGGTCAGTGCTGAAGTCATCGAATTGAACCGTGCCAGCCTGCGTTTCAAACAGCAGGTCAGGCGGGCCACGGATGCAACGCTGCTCTGTGAGGGGCAGTTCCTGGTGGCGTGTGTGCGCACCAACAGCTTGAAACCTCGGGCCATTCCCGAAACTCTACGCGCGGCCTTTGCCGCCGTGAGCGGCGCGGGTCAACAACCAAAGCAGGAGATTTAGCGTGGAACCTACCGTCGTCGACCATTCCTCCATGTGGAGCCTGGTCAGCAATGCCAGTGTCGTGGTTCAACTGGTCATGCTGACCCTGGTAGCCGCATCGGTTACCTCTTGGGTCATGATTTTTCAGCGCAGCAACATGTTGCGCGCCGGTCGACGTGCCCTGGAGAGCTTTGAAGAGCGCTTCTGGTCGGGTATCGACCTGTCCAAACTGTACCGCCAGGCCGGCAGCAACCCGGACCCGGATTCGGGCGTCGAGCAGATCTTCCGTGCCGGTTTCAAGGAGTTCTCGCGCTTGCGCCAACAGCCGGGTGTCGATCCTGAAGCGGTGATGGAAGGTGTGGCCCGTGCCATGCGCGTGGCCATCTCCCGCGAAGAAGAGAAACTTGAGCAGGGCCTGCCGTTCCTTGCCACCGTGGGTTCTGTCAGCCCGTACATCGGCCTGTTCGGTACCGTATGGGGCATCATGAACTCCTTCCGTGGCCTGGCCCAGGCGCAGCAAGCCACACTGGCCACCGTGGCCCCGGGTATTGCCGAAGCACTGATCGCCACCGCGATCGGCCTGTTCGCCGCTATCCCCGCAGTAATCGCCTACAACCGTTTTGCCGCAACCAGCGAAACCTTGATCGGCCGTTACTACACCTTCGCCGATGAATTCCAGGCGATCCTGCACCGTAAAGTGCACACCAGCGAAGAATAAGCAGGTAATTCCCAATGGCTTTAATCGCTCGAGCTCGCAAAAAGCGCAAGCCGGTCGCCGAGATGAACGTAGTGCCCTACATCGACGTGATGCTGGTGCTGCTGGTGATCTTCATGGTGACCGCGCCGATGCTCAACCAGGGCGTGAAAGTTGATCTGCCCAAGGTTTCCAGTGAAGCCTTGCCGCAGGACAACAACACTCAGGTCCTGACCATTTCGATCAAGGCTGACAAGACCTATTACTGGAACCTTGGCAGCGAAGTCGACACGCAAAAGCAGCAGGACAAGGCCCTGACCTTGCCGGCCATGACCGATGCGGTGACCAAGATCATTCGCTCCGGCAACGAAGGCGGCAAGCACACCCAGGTGTTTATCCGGGGTGACAAATCGGTCGACTACGGCTCCGTCATGGGCGCCATGGGCGGGCTGCAGAAGGCCGGCGTCGGTAACGTTGGCTTGATTACCGAGGCGCCCTGATGCAGCAACAGCGAGAGCCGTCCGCCTCGGAAAGCTACTTCTGGCCTGGCGTGTGGGCAATTGCCCTGCACGTCCTGGTGTTCGGCATGCTGTTCGTCAGCTTTGCCATGACCCCGGACCTGCCGCCAGCCAAGCCGATCGTGCAGGCGACCCTGTATCAGCTGAAATCGAAAAGTCAGGCCACCACCCAGACCAATCAGAAGATTGCGGGTGAGGCCCAGAAGTCGGCCGCGCGCCAGACTGAAGTCGAGCAGATGGAACAGAAGAAGGTCGAGCAGGAAGCGGTGAAGGCTGCTGCGGAACAAAAGAAAGAAGAGGCGGCTCAAAAGGCCGAGGAATCGAAAAAGGCTGACGAAGCCAAGAAGGCCGACGAGGCTAAAAAGGCTGATGAAGCCAAGAAAGCCGAGAAAGCTGCCGAAGCGAAAAAGGCCGAAGAGAAACAATTGGCTGATATAGCCAAGAAGAAATCGGAAGAAGAAGCCAAGAAGGCTGCCGAAGAAGAGGCCAAGAAAAAGGCCGCTGAAGAAGCCAAGAAAAAGATAGTCGAAGACGCGAAAAAGAAAGCCGCCGAAGACGCCAAGAAAAAAGCTGAAGCAGACGAGGCGAAGAAGAAAGTCGCCGACGAAGCGAAGAAGAAAGCTGCCGCCGACGCCTCCAAGAAAAAGGCCCAGGAAGCAGCACGCAAATCCGCCGAAGAGAAAAAGGCCCAGGCCCTGGCAGATTTGCTTTCCGACACGCCGCAGCGTCAGCAAGCCTTGGCCGATGAGCGTGGCGATGAAGTCGCGGGCAGTTTCGACGACCTGATTCGGGCGCGGGCAGCGGAAGGTTGGACACGTCCACCTTCGGCACGTAAAGGCATGACAGTAGTGCTGCAGATCGGCATGTTGCCGGACGGTACGGTGACTTCGGTCAGCGTGGCCAAGTCCAGTGGTGACGGTTCGTTCGACAGTTCGGCGGTTGCCGCGGTCAAGAATATTGGCCGGTTGACCGAGATGCAGGGAATGAAACCAAGTGACTTCGCTCCCTATCGTTCATTCAAGATGACATTCACACCTGAGGATCTAGCCTTGTGAGAAACCTTCTTCGAGGAATGCTTGTCGTTATTTGCTGTATGGCAGGGATAGCGGCGGCGGATGAAAAGAACATCCTGGTAACCAGCGGCAGTGATCGGGCCACCCCGATTGCAGTCGTGCCGTTCGGTTGGCAGGGCGGCAGCGTGCTGCCGGACGACATGGCCCAGATCGTCAGCGACGACCTGCGTAACTCCGGTTACTACGCGCCGATTCCAAAAGGCAACATGATCAGCCAGCCAACCCAGGCCAGCGAAGTCATCTTCCGTGACTGGAAGGCGGTGGGTGCCCAGTACCTGATGGTCGGCAGCATCACGCCGGCCGGCGGTCGCCTGCAGATCCAGTACACGTTGTTCAACGTGGCCACCGAGCAGCAGGTCTTGACCGGCAGCGTATCGGGTACCGCCGAACAACTGCGCGACATGGCTCACTACATCTCGGACCAGTCGTTTGAAAAACTCACCGGTATCAAGGGGGCGTTCTCGACGCGCCTACTGTATGTCACGGCTGAGCGTTTCTCTGTAGACAATACCCGCTACACCCTGCAGCGTTCGGACTACGACGGTGCTCGTGCAGTGACCTTGCTGCAGTCCCGTGAGCCAATCCTGTCGCCGCGCTTCGCGCCGGACGGCAAGCGTATTGCCTACGTATCGTTCGAACAGCGTCGCCCGCGTATCTTTGTGCAGCACATCGATACTGGCCGTCGTGAGCAGATCACCAACTTCGAAGGCCTCAACGGTGCGCCAGCCTGGTCGCCGGACGGTTCGCGCCTGGCTTTCGTGCTGTCCAAGGACGGCAACCCGGATATCTACGTGATGAACATGGCCTCGCGTCAACTCTCGCGTGTGACCAGCGGCCCGGGCATCAACACCGAACCGTTCTGGGGCAAGGATGGCTCGACCATCTACTTCACCTCCGACCGTGGCGGCAAGCCTCAGGTCTACAAGGCAAATGTGAACGGCGGCGGTGCGGAACGTGTGACCTTTATTGGTAACTACAACGCCAACCCCAAGCTTTCGGCCGATGAAAAGACGTTGGTGATGATTCACCGTCAGGATGGTTTCACTAATTTCCGGGTTGCGGCCCAGGATTTGCAGCGCGGAACCGTAAAAATCCTTACAGATACCAACCTTGATGAGTCAGCCACTGTTGCGCCCAACGGCACCATGGTAATCTACGCCACCCGCCAGCAGGGCCGGGGAGTCTTGATGCTCGTGTCCATCAACGGACGCGTAAGGCTCCCACTTCCTACCGCACAAGGCGAAGTCAGAGAACCATCCTGGTCCCCTTACCTGAACTGACGCGGCGCTACAAAAAGAAGTACTTAACACACTGGGGTTCATTAGGAGTTTCACGATGGAAATGCTGAAGTTTGGTAAGTTTGCTGCTCTGGCTCTGGCTCTGTCCGTAGCCGTTGGTTGCTCCTCTAAAGGCGGCGACAATGCCGGTGAAGGCGCAGCTGTTGATCCAAACGCTGGTTACGGCGCCAACACTGGTGCGGTCGACGGCTCCCTGAGCGAAGAAGCTGCTCTGCGCGCTATCACCACTTTCTACTTCGAATACGACAGTTCGGACCTGAAGCCAGAAGCCATGCGCGCTCTGGACGTTCACGCCAAGGACCTGAAAGCTAACGGCGCTCGCGTTGTTCTGGAAGGTAACACTGACGCCCGTGGTACTCGTGAGTACAACATGGCACTGGGCGAGCGTCGTGCGAAAGCCGTTCAGCGCTACCTGGTACTGCAAGGTGTTGCTCCAGGCCAACTGGAACTGGTTTCCTACGGTAAAGAGCGTCCAGTTGCAACTGGCAACGACGAACAGTCGTGGGCTCAGAACCGTCGCGTCGAACTGCGTAAGTAATTCGTCATGCGAACGTGCCGTCGTGCTCTAACTGTATTGGCTCTCAGCTTCGCACCGCTTGCGGTGTGGGCTGCGGTTCCTGTAACGGATAGCAACTCAGGCTATAACAATAGCGGGAGCAGTTATCCGCCAGCGGGTTATGGCACGAACGGCGCCTATGCGGGGGGAGCGGCTACGTCCGCTCCCTCGGCACAGGGCGAACTGTTCAACCAGCTGCAACGCATGCAGGATCAATTGGCCCAGCAACAAGGCGCCATTGAAGTACTGCAGAACCAGGTGAACCAGCTGAAGCAAGAAGGCCTGGAGCGTTACCAGGATCTTGACCGTCGTATTGGAGCCGGTGTTGCACCTGCCGCTACTCCTGATAATTCTTCTACCGGTGGCGCACCCAGTGCCGCTGCCGGTGGCGCAGCAGCGGGGGCCGCCGCTGCAGCTCCTGCCGCCAGCAGCGAACCGGGCGATCCAGCGAAGGAAAAACTGTATTACGATGCAGCCTTCGACCTGATCAAGGCCAAGGATTTCGATAAAGCCAGTCAGGCCTTCACCGCTTTCCTGCGCAAGTACCCCAACAGCCAGTACGCGGGCAATGCCCAGTACTGGTTGGGTGAGGTCAACCTGGCAAAGGGTGATTTGCAGGGCGCGGGCCAGGCTTTTGCCAAGGTCAGCCAGCTGTACCCCAAGCACGCCAAGGTTCCGGATTCGCTGTACAAACTCGCTGACGTAGAACGCCGCCTGGGTCACACCGACAAGGTCAAAGGTATTCTGCAGCAGGTGGTTGCCCAGTATCCGGGTACCTCCGCGGCGCAGTTGGCCCAGCGGGACCTGCAACGCTTGTAAGCAATGCAGCCCGTTCAGAAGAAACCCGCGCTTGTCGCGGGTTTTTTCGTTAGAATCCACGCCCTTTTATGAAACACGCTTCCTGGGGTTGACGCGTTGGCGCAATCCCTTGAAGTGCCTGACGGAGGCGGACAGCCTGTTTAGCTGTTACGCCCGTGGCGACTATGCAAGACACATTACGTATTACCGAAGTCTTTTACTCGTTGCAGGGTGAAACGCGCACTGCTGGCCTGCCCACTGTCTTTGTACGGTTGACCGGCTGCCCGTTGCGTTGCCAATACTGTGACAGCGCCTACGCCTTCAGCGGCGGCACTGTGCGCACCCTCGACGACATCCTGGAGCAGGTTGCCGGTTACCGGCCGCGCTACGTCTGCGTGACGGGCGGTGAGCCTCTGGCGCAACCCAACGCCATTCCGTTGCTCAAACAGCTGTGTGATGCCGGTTACGAGGTCTCCCTGGAAACCAGTGGCGCCCTGGACATCTCCGCGGTCGACCCGCGCGTCAGCCGAGTGGTTGACCTCAAGACCCCGGACTCCAAGGAAGCCCACCGCAATCGCTACGAGAACATGGACTTGCTGACGGCCAACGATCAGGTCAAGTTCGTCATCTGTTCCCGTGACGATTATGACTGGGCCACCTCCAAGCTGATCCAGTATGGCCTGGAGCGTCGAGCGGGCGAGGTGCTGTTCTCGCCAAGCCATCACGACCTGAATGCCCGTGACCTGGCGGATTGGGTAGTGGCGGACAACCTGCCGGTACGCCTGCAATTGCAGCTGCACAAGTACCTGTGGAACGACGAGCCGGGGCGCTGATCCGGCTGCTGCGATAGGCGTTCTACCCACCGAATTACCGTTCAAATGCGTTTTTTCTGATTTATTTAAAATAAGGTGTTGAATAATCCTTAGAAATCAGTATTATACGCGCCACCACACAGCGGGTCGTTAGCTCAGTTGGTAGAGCAGTTGGCTTTTAACCAATTGGTCGTAGGTTCGAATCCCACACGACCCACCATTTTTGGCGGTTTAGAAAATCCGGAAGGCCCACGCAAGTGAGGATTTCCGGGTTTTTTTTTGCCTGTGATTTGGCCTGCCCGAGTCGACGTTGGGTCAACGTCTGCGCAAATTTCCGTTGTCGTCCAAAAATTCCTTAAATTCAAATATTCATATGCGGACCGGTGCTGACCCAATAGTCCGGGCGTTCGTGTGGGTGCTCAATGTGTATCAAATCTGATACCGCTGGTCGGAAAACAACCAATAACTTCAAGCAATATCCATTCTTATTCGATTATTTTCTTTATTCGTCAGCTAGTTACAGTTTTTTTAGGGCGTTACCTAAAGGTGGGTCAGTTTATTGGCGAGAAACGCGGTCGATGTTAGTTTGCCACCCTTCGTAAATTCGATGGATCGAACATGAATTCCCAACCGCCACGGACTCGGTATTCACTGAGCATTGCCCTGCTTGTCTGCCTCGCCTCCCCCAGCGTGATGGCGGCAACCCTTCCGGGTGATCAGGACCTGATCCGCGACCGGCAAAACCGCCTGTTGGAAGATCAGCAACGCCGCCTTGAACAACTCAAGGAACTGCCCGGCAAAGAGGCCAGGCCCGAAGCGCCAGCAGCCCCGGTGGACAGCCGTTGCTTCCCGATCCAAACCATTGAACTCCAGGGGGCCGACCACCTGCCTGCCCCTGAACGCGAGCGTCTGCTCAAACCGTACACCGGTCAATGCCTGGGCGTCTCACAACTCAACGCCCTGCTCAAAGACCTCACCGACTTCTACATCGACAAGGGCCTGATGACGAGTCGCGCCTACTTGCCGCAACAGGACATGTCCAAGGGGCATCTGCAAGTGCTGGTGGTGGAGGGCAAACTCGAAGGCTTGAAGGGCGCCGACAACAGCAAGTTGACGGACCGCGAGCTGGCCATGGCCTTTCCCGGCAAAAGCGGCGAGATATTGAACCTGCGAGAAATCGAGCAGGCCGTCGACCAACTCAATCGCTTGCCGTCCAATCAAGCCCAAATGGAGCTGACCCCGGGCGAGGCCGTGGGCGGCAGCTCGGTATTGGTCAAAAACACCCCGCAAAAGCCATGGCGCGCCAGCCTTTCACGTAACAACGACGGCCAGAAAAGCACCGGCGAACAGCAGTGGGGCACCGGCTTTGAATGGGACAGCCCGCTGGGCCTGGCCGATCAGCTGATTCTGCGCGGCGGCCATGACGCGGTCAGCGACCATCAGAAAACTTCCAAGAACGCGATGCTCTACTACAACGTTCCCTGGGGGTGGTGGAACTTCAGCTACAGCTACAACCAGAGCGATTACCGTTCGGTCGTCCAGGGCGACGGTTTCGACTTCAAGCAAACCGGTGACAGTGAAAACCATCAGTTACGCGCTGAGCGGGTGATCCACCGTGATGCCGTGAGCAAGACGTCGCTCAACGTCGGCTTGTCCCACCTGCGAACCAACAACTACATCGATAGCAGCCGCCTCAAAGAGAGCAGCAACCGCCTCAGTGAACTGCAGTTGGGCATCAACCATGGTCGTCGTATCGGCAGTGCGTTCGTCAACGTCGATGTGGGCATGCAAAACGGCACCGGCGCCTTCGACGCCCAAGGCAATCATAACCCCCTGCCTGGCGTGCCGGATGCGCGCTACCGCAAGTACACCGCCACCGTCAGCTACCTGCAACCCTTCACGCTGTGGGGCGAGTCGTTCAGTTTCACCAGCCTGGCCACCGGCCAACGCAGCGAAGACGTGCTGTTCAGCCCCCAGCGCATGAGCCTCGGTGGCTCGGCGTCGGTACGCGGCTACAAGGATCAGCAACTGACCGGCGACAGCGGCGGTTACTGGCGCAATGACCTGCGCTGGAGCCGCCCGGTGACCCTCGGTTGGCTGCGCCCGGTGTTCGGCGAGTACGGTGCCAGCGTGGGCTACGACCAGGGCGTGATCCGCAATGGTCGCTACAACGGCGAAGTGCACGGCCGCGTCTCGAGCAACTCCCTTGAGCTGTTCGCCCGCGGCCAACACGTGAGCACCAGCGTGACCTTTGCCCACTCGCTGGAACGACCGGCCGCGCTGCTTGAGCGCGAAGCACCGATCTACTTCCGCATGGATTTCTTCCTGTAATTCAACGCCCAGTTGCAACGAGAATTTGAAATGGATGTTCGCCAATTTGCCTTCCTGGTTCGCCAGCCTTCTGCTGCCCTGAAAAGCCGTGACGCGTTCCTGGGCCTGCCCAAACGTGGCGTGGCGCTGATCCTGGCCAACGCGCTGTTCTGGCAACCGCTGCTGGCCCAGGCCGAAGGCATCGTGGTCAGCGCGCCGGGCACCACGGTCGGCCAGGCGGGCAATGGCGTGCCGGTGGTAAACATCGCCGCCCCCAATGGCAGTGGCCTGTCCCACAACCAGTTCAAGGACTACAACGTCGGCGCCAACGGCGTGATACTCAACAACGCCACCGACCGTACCCAATCGACGCAACTGGGCGGCATCATCCTCGGCAACCCGAACCTGCAAGGCCGCGCCGCCAACATCATCCTCAACGAAGTCAACGGCGGCAGTCCCAGCCAACTGCGCGGCTACACCGAAGTGGCGGGCCAGTCGGCCAAGGTCATCGTCGCCAACCCCTATGGCATTACTTGCAGCGGCTGCGGCTTCATCAACACCCCCAACGTCACCCTGACCACCGGCAAACCGATACTCGACGCAAGCGGCCAACTGCAACGTTACCAGGTTGATGGCGGCGCCGTGACCATCGACGGCCAGGGCTTGAACGCCGATAACGTCGACCGCTTTGAAATCATCACCCGCTCGGCCAGGATTAACGCACAGATCAATGCGCGCAACTTGAGTGTGGTTGCCGGGCGCAATGACGTCGATGCTAAAAGCCTGCAAACCACTGCCCGCGCCGACGACGGCAGCGCTAAGCCCGAGCTCGCGATTGATTCGACGGCGTTGGGTGGGATGTATGCCGGGGCGATCAAACTGGTGGGCACCGAGGCCGGGGTGGGCGTGAAGCTCGACGGTACGTTAATGGCCAGTGGCGGTGATATTCAGCTCGATGCCACTGGACGACTGAGTTTGGCTAATGCCAAAGCCAGCGAAGCGGTGGTGATCAAGGCCGGTCAATTGGACGCTGCGGGTGCGGTGTATGCCGGCACGCGAGTCGATGTACAAACCACGACAGGCCTGAGCAACCAGAAAAGCCTGGCGGCCCGCGACAGCATCACCGTGACCAGCGGTGGGGCGCTGGTCAACAGCGGCATCATCGAAGCCGGTGTCAACGCCGATGAAAGCCGCAATGCCGGTGGCGATGTCAGTCTGCGCGCGGCAAACCTGAGCAATAGCGGCAGCGTGGTTGCCAGCCGAACCCTTACCGCCACGGCCAACCAAACCTTGAACAATCAAGGCGGCACTCTGAGCGGTACCACCGCCGTGATTAACGCCGGTCAACTCGACAACCGTGGCGGTCGTGTACTGGGTAAGGACTCGCTCAAGGTCACGGCCACCGGTCTGGATAACCGCACCAACGGTCTGCTGCACAGTGAAAACAGCACCGACGCTACGGTGACCGCTGCGCTGGATAACCAGAACGGTCGCGTGATCGGCCTCAAGAACCTGACGCTCAACGCTGGCCAACTGACTAACGATAACGGCCTGGTCGCCAGCCAGGCGCAGGCCCGTGTAACCGCAGGGCAACTGAGTAACCAGGCGGGTGAAATCTCTGCCAGCCAGACAACCGTGATTGCCACGAACCTGGATAACCGTTCAGGCAAATTGCTGGGCAGCAACCTCAACGTAACCGCCAGCGGTACCATCGATAACCGCCTGGGGATTTTCTCTGCGTCCAGCCTGACAGTACAGGCGGCCAGCCTGGATAACCGCGACAAAGGTTCCATCGCCGCCCAAGGCGTGATGAACCTGACCGTCGCCGGGCTGCTGGACAATCGCAATGAAGGCAACCTCGTCAGCCAGGGGGCTCAACAAATAACCGCAGGGCAGTTGAACAACAGCCAGGGCGGCCTGGTGTCCAGCAAAACCACCCTGGCGTTGCACGGCGACAGCCTGATCAACCAGGGGGGCTTGGTCATTGCCGACGGCGCGCTGACCCTCACCGGCGGCGATCTGGATAACAGCCAAGCGGGCGTGATCAGCACCAAGGCCGCCGCACACGTGCAACTGAACCAGTTGAACAACAGCAATGGCGGCAAGTTGGGCAGCGATGGTGCGCTGACCCTCAACGCCAACCAGCTCGAAAACGGCGCCGGTCGTATCAGCGCCAAGGGCGACCTGCAGGCAACCGTCGGTGTGCTCAATCAACAAGCGGGCGAACTCGTCAGCGACGGTGCGCTGAACCTGACCGGCGCGTCCCTGGATAACCGCAACGGCGGCCTTATCGCTGCCACCAAGGGCGTGGACCTGCGCAGCCAGACCATCCTCAATCAGCAAGGCGAGATCTCCAGCCAGGCCAGGGTGCTGGTGGTCGCCGATCAACTGAACAACACCACCGGCAAGGTCATCGGCGACAGCGGCCTGACGCTCACGGTGCAGCGCCTGCTCAACCAGAGCAACGGCTTGCTGGCGGGGCGTGAGAGCCTGGCATTGAATGGCGACCAACTGGATAACAGCCTGGGTGGCCGCGTTACCAGCCAAAAAGACCTGACCATTAGCCTGACCGGAGACTTGCTCAACCAAGGCCAGGGCACGCTGCTGAGCGAGGGCGGACTGACCGTCAGGGCTGGCACCCTGGATAACAGCCGGGGCGGTATTCTTTCTGCGGCCAATGCGCTGTCGATCACCACCCAGGGCCAACTGAACAATCAGGCTGGCAAGCTGCTGGCCGATGGCACCGCCACGCTGGTCAGCACTGCGCTGAACAACAGCCAGGGCGGCGTGATCAGCGCCAAGCAACAGGTGGACGTGCGCAGCGCCGGCCTGGACAACAGCCAGCGCGGCAGCATCAGCAGTGACGCTGGCATCACCCTCAACGCAGGGCGACTGGACAACAGCCAACAAGGTTCGATCTTCGCCAAGTCCACGGTCAAGGCAACCCTGACCGGGCTGGACCAACATGATCGTGGCGAGCTGATCAGCAATACCAGCATCGACCTGGACTTGAGCCATGGGCAACTGATCAACCGTGACCACGGCCTGATCGCGACACCGGGCCAACTGCTGCTGAACAACCTGGGCACCGTCGACAACAGTCAGGGCGGTGAAATCTCCAGCACCCAATCATTCCTGTTGATGGCCGATGCGCTGAATAACCGCGGCGGTAAAGTCATCAGTGGCGACAGCCTGCAGGTACGTATCGCCAAGGCGCTGGATAACAGTGTGGAAGGTGTACTGTCCGCCAAGAGCGTTCTGCAGGTGGCAGCCGACAGCCTGGACAACCAGGCCGGTGGCGCGCTCGCCAGCCGTGGTGCGCTGGACCTGAAGGTCACCGGCGTGCTGGATAACCATAACCAGGGGCAGATCTTTGCCGCTACGGTTTTGACGACCACCTCAGGCTCCTTGAACAACAGCGACAAGGGCAGCCTTTCGGCCGGCACGCTCCAGACGCTCAACACCGGCGCGCTGGACAATCACCAGGGCGGGCGAATCGTCAGCGATGGTAGCCAGACGGTCACAGCCGCCAATGTGGATAACCGCGCGGGTGTGATCGGCAGTCAACAGGCGTTGAACCTGACCACTGCCAACCTCGATAACACTGCCGGGTTGATCAACAGCCAGGCTGATTTGACTCTGACCGGGCAAACAGTCGACTCAAGCCTGGATGGCGAAATCTCAGCCAAGGGCGACTTGAAACTCATCGTCCAACAGCTGATCCAGCGCCAGGGCCGCTTGATCGGAGAACGCGCTGTGAGCCTCGATCTGCAAGGCGGAAATCTCGAAAACAGCGCAGGCTTGATCAGCGCCAAAGGTCCGCTGACCTTCGCGCGCCTGGCTAACCTGACCAACCGAGAACAAGGCGAAATCTCCAGCCAGACGGCGTTCACCATCGCCGCCAAACGCATCGATAACGGTGATCGCGGGGTCATCCTCAGTGCCGATCAATTGCGCCTTGAAGCGGATACCGTGGTCAACGCCAACAAGGGCTTGATCTCCGGCTGGAACGGTCTGACGGTGGTCGGCAATGGCCTCGACAACAGCGCCGAGGGCACGTTGTCGAGCAAGAGTGGCACCCTGCACACTGACCTCACCGGTGTATTGGATAACCACGCGGCGGGTGCCCTGGTCAGCATGGGCAAACAAACGCTCATCGCGGGCAGCCTGAACAATGATCAGGGGATCATCTCCGGCCAGGCCGATGTCGACCTCAACGTTGCCGGTCGCCTGGATAACAGCAACAACGGCCTGATTTCCGCAGCTCAACACCTGGGCTTCAATAATGCCCAGAGTCAAATTCTCAACCGTGGTGGGCGTATCAACGCCGCCAACATCACCTTTATCGGCGAGAGTCTCGACAACAGTGCTGGCCAACTGATCAGCCAGTGCACCTTGGACGGCACCCTCAGTGGCGCGCTGATCAATGCCAACAATGCGCGCCTGGCCAGTGGCGCAGCCCTGTTGCTGAACGCCGCCAGCCTGGGCAACCAAGGCGGCCAACTGGTCAGCCAGGATCGCCTTGACCTGACCCTCGCCAATGGCGACCTGGATAACAGCGCCAAAGGCACGCTTGCCAGCCAGAAAGACCTGGTGATCAAGCTGTTGGCCGGTGACGTTCAAAACCAGCAAGACGGCCTGATGTTCAGCCAGAAGGGCAAGCTCGACCTTACCGCCCGCGCCCTCACCAACGATCAAGGCACGCTGCAAAGCCAGACCGATAACCGCCTGCGCCTCAGCGGCGCCCTGAGTAACCAGGGCGGCCGCGTCGACAGCCTCAGTGGCAACCTGGACCTGGAAACCGCCAGTGTAGCCAACACGGCCGGTGGCGTACTCAACAGCAGCAAGGGCTGGGTCAAACTGGTCACTGGGTTGTTCACTAACAGCAACGGCATCACTCAGGCGCAGTCGCTGGATATCCAAGCCAAGGGCGGGCTGCTCAACCAAATGGGGCATTTGTCCGCACTCGGCGGTGAAAGCCGCATCGTCACCACGACCTTCAATAACCAGGGCGGCGGTGTCTACGCCGATACCTTGCTCAAGGTCACTGCCCAGGCTTTCGATAACCAGGGCACGGCGGCCGGTAAGGGCGGCAAGGTCGGTGCACGCAATATCGACTTCGGCCTCACTGGCGCCCTGAGCAATGGCTATGGCCTGATTGAAAGCGACGACGTCCTGCGCCTTGCTGCGCAAACCATCAACAACGTCGGCGGTAACCTGCGGGCCATGGGCCGTACGGGCACGACCGACATCGATGTTTCCGGCCTGTTCGATAACCGCTTCGGCGTGCTTGAAAGCGCCAACGAACACCTGAACCTGCAAGCCGCCGGCCTGGACAATAACGGCGGGCGCATCGTACACACCGGCACCGGTACGTTCGACCTGACCTCCGACCAAGTCACCCGGGCCGGCGGCAGCTTCGTCACCAACGGCCAGTTGGACATCAAGGCTGCCAGTTGGACCAACAGCAGCGTGCTCCAGGCCGGGCGCCTGAACCTCGACATCGGCCAGTTCACCCAGACCGCCAGCGGCCAGTTGCTCGGTGCACAAAGCCTGATCGGCATTGGCGACACCTGGACCAACGACGGCCTTCTGGCCAGTGATGGCACCCTCAGTGTGACGCTCACCGGTGGCTACAGCGGCAACGGCCGCGTCAGCAGCCTGGGCAACATGAGCCTCACCAGCGCCAGCATGGACCTGGGCGAGAACGCCCGCATTGCCGGCGGCGCACTCAACCAGGTCACTAGCACGAGCCTGAATAACCACGGGCGCCTGACTGCCATCGGCGACCTGACAGTCAATGCCACCACCCTGAACAACTACGGCACCCTGGGCGGCGCCGGAAAAGTCCGGCTGAACGCCACGCACCTGGTCAATGACAAGGGCTTGCTCTTCAGCGGCAACGACATGGCGTTGCGCGTCAATGATTTCAGCAACCGCTATGGCGACGTCTACAGCCTCGGCGCCCTGGACATCGCCCGGGATGATGCGAGCGCGCGCAGCAGCCTGATCGAGAACGTCTCCGGCAGCCTGGAAAGTGGCACCGGCATGCGCTTGCTGGCAGACACCCTGAGCAACCGTCGTGACCAGTTCACCACTGAAATGAAGCTGGTGTCGGGCAACCTCAATATCTATTGGAACGACTACTGCAAAGGCAAAGGCTGCGAGCTGTACTTCAACTCGGTGGAGAAATACGAAGATGTCATCACCGGCAGCTCGGCCTCTGCGTTCATCAACGCCGGTGGCGACCTGACTGTGGGCAGCCAGACCTTCGATAACCTTTACAGCTCGGTATCCGCCGCCGGGAATATCCTGATCAACACCGATGTGCTGACCAACCGCGGCGCGGCAGGCGGCGAAGAGCGTCACTTCAATTCCGGGCTCTATACCCGCGACCGTGGCATCTACAACACCTTCATGGAGCGCCAGAACCAGTTCAACATCTACAACAATCCCAACTCAGGCGACTACCGCCCGGGCCAGATGACGATGGACCAGGTCAGGGCAGGCGTTGGCAATTTCTATGAAAGCAGTATCTATGTAGTGCCCATCACCGGCAGCGTGATTGCACAGGCGGTGATTCAGGCCGCAGGTGCGGTGACGGTCAATGCGACCTCCAGGATCGACAACAGCGTCATCCGCCCCAACGCTACCCACATCGACACCCCGGCGGCCAACCGCAACACCAATTCCGAGGTATTTGCCTCCACCGTCAAGCCGGCGATCACCGCACAGCTACCGCCAGATCTGGCCCAACGCCAGGTCAACCCGGTGACCTTGCCCGGCTTCAGTTTGCCGACCAGCCAGAACGGCCTGTTCCGTCTCAGCGGCCAGGCCGCGAAGGGTGGTGCAGCGGGTAACGCGGCTACCGGTAGCGGTGACTTCAGCGTGAGTGGACGTGTAATCAGCGCCGCCGAGCGCGAGAAAACCCTCGACTACAACGCCGTGCAAGAACGCGGTTTCAGCCTCGATGGCCAGCCCGTCAGCGGTGCAGTCAACGGCCAGGGCCCGCTGGCCTTGGACAACCGCGCGCCCTCCGTCACCCGCGTTCAAGGAATGCCGGACATCGCCCCGGCGGATAACAGCCACAAATACCTGATCGAAACCAACCCGGCGCTCACCGACCTCAAGCAGTTCATGAGCTCCGACTACCTGCTCGGCAAACTCGGCTACAACCCCGACGCCAGCTGGAAGCGCCTAGGCGATGGCCTGTACGAGCAACGCCTGATCCGCGAAGCCGTGGTGGCCCGCACCGGCCAACGCTACATCAACGGCCTTGCCAGTGATGACGCGCTGTTCCGCTACCTGATGGACAACGCCATCTCTTACAAGGACCCACTCAACCTGCAACTGGGCGTGTCCCTCACCGCCGAACAAGTCGCGGCACTGACCCACGACATCGTGTGGATGGAAGAAGCCGAGGTCAACGGCCAGAAAGTCCTGACCCCCGTGCTCTACCTGGCCCAGGCCAACAACCGCCTGGCGCCCAACGGCGCGCTGATCCAGGGCCAGGACGTGAGCCTGGTCACCGGCGGCGACTTGCACAACAGCGGCACCTTGCGGGCCACCAACAACCTCAGTATGGTCGCGGGCAACATCGACAACAGCGGCCTGATGCAAGCCGGCAACCGCCTGGAAATGCTCGCCACCGACTCGATCCGCAACAGCCGTGGCGGCATCATCAATGGCCGCGACATCAGCGCCACTGCTGTGACCGGCGACATCATCAACGAGCGCACGGTCACCACCTTCAAGCAGGAAGGCCAGGGCTATCAACTGCGCAACGACGTGGTCAGCGAAGCCTCCCGCTTCGAAGCCACCGACACGCTCAAACTGAACGCCGGCCGCGACGTGCTCAACCTCGGCAGCAACCTGAAAGCCGGTGGCAACGCCAGCGTAACGGCAGGGCGCGACGTACTGATCGCCAGCCAGACCGAACAGGACGACTACGCCTACCAACGCCGTCGCATCAGCGGCACCGAGCAAACCATCCTGCAACACACCTCTGCCGTGGACGTGGGTGGCAACCTCGCCATCGATGCCCGCCGCGACATCGCCGTGGTCGCCAGCACCGTCAGCGCCGCCAAAGA
This sequence comes from Pseudomonas sp. MF6767, assembly GCF_016405475.1. NCBI lineage: Bacteria > Pseudomonadati > Pseudomonadota > Gammaproteobacteria > Pseudomonadales > Pseudomonadaceae > Pseudomonas > Pseudomonas sp. MF6767. The sequence continues at coordinate 66,179 of NZ_JAEKCY010000008.1, forward strand.
CCTCAGCGTCAAAGCCGGAGAAAATCTGACCCTGGCCGCCGCCGCCAACGAACAACACGACTACTCCAAAGGTAAAAAAGGCGGCACCAAAACCACTACTCAACTGGACGACGTCACCCAACAAAGCGCCGAACTCAAAGCCGGCGGCGACCTGATCGCCATCGCCGGCACCGACCTCACGCTAGTCGCCAGCAAAATCAGCGCGGGCAACGAAGCCTATGTGCACGCTGATAACGAACTGCAAATGCTGGCGGCGCAGGACAGCCACTACTCGCTGTACGACATGAGCAAGAAGGGCAGTTGGGGCAGCAAAAAGACTCAGCGTGATGAAGTGACCGATGTGAAGAATGTCGGGAGTGAGGTCAAGACGGGTGGAGACCTGACGCTGGAGAGCGGTGGGGATCAGAAGTATCAGGCGGCGAAGCTTGAGAGTGGTGGGGGTATTGCGATTGTCAGCGGTGGGGCGGTGACGTTTGAGGCAGTGAAGGATCTGCATGACGAGAGCCACACCAAGAGCAAGGGCGACCTCGCCTGGACCAGCTCCAAGGGCAAGGGGAATACCGACGAGACGCTACGTCAGACGCAGATGATTGCAGAAGGCAGCGTCGTGATTAAAGCCGTCGATGGCTTGAAAATTGACATCAAGCAGATCGATCAAAATACGGTTAGTCAGACGATTGATGTGATGGTCAAAGCCGACCCGCAACTGGCCTGGCTAAAAGAGGCCGAGCAGCGCGGAGACGTGGATTGGCGCCAGGTTAAAGAGCTGCACGACAGTTTCAAGTACAGCAATTCAGGCTTGGGCGCCGGCGCGCAGATCATCATCGCGATCATTGTTACCTACTTCACGATGGGAGCCGCCAGCGGTGCAATTGCCGCAGCTGGTTCGGGGACATCGATGGCGAGTGCCACGGCTGTTGGGACTGCGGCCACGTCTGCCGGATGGGCCAATGCTGCGGGCAGTACCGTGCTTGCTGGCATGGCGAGTAACGGTGCGATCAGCGCCATCAATAACCGTGGAAACCTGAGCACCGTCTTAAAGGATGTCACTTCCAGCGACGCGATGAAAGGCTACGTGGTGTCCGGCGTCACTGCGGGCTTGACTGCAGGTGTCTATGACAAATGGACCGGCACTCAGACAGGTACTTCCACTGCACTCCCCAACTCAGGTGCAGTTGCCACCGTAAGTCCGTTGAGCACTTGGCAAGGTGTGGGGCAGTTCACGGCCAACCAAGTACTGCAAAACGGAACATCACTATTGGTAGATCGGGCGCTCGGGGGCGAAGCCCGTCTTGGCGACGCGTTGCAGAGTAGTTTGGCTAACGCATTTGCGGCTTATGGATTCAACCTGGTCGGGGATGTTTCCAAGAACCGGTTTGCAGAAGGTGGCATTACCAAGATTGGGCTACATGCCTTGATGGGCGGGTTGGCAGCTGAGGCTTCTGGAGGAGATTTCCGCACAGGGGCCCTGGCAGCGGGTGTGAATGAGGCATTGCTGGATAGCCTCGCCAAGAACTACGCGGACATGCCCGATGACCAGAAGAAAGGTTTGCTGGTCATGAACTCGCAGTTGCTTGGTGTGCTTGCGGCATCGGTACAGAGCAATGCGGATGCGCAGAGCCTGCAAACTGGGGCGTGGGTGGCAAAGAATGCCACGCAATACAACTATCTGGGCGATCATCAAAAGGCTCAGAGAGCGAAAGAGCTGGAAGAAAGCAAAGATTCACTGGAAACACTCAGGATCAATACGAAGTGGGAATTGATCGACGCCGGGCAGGACGCCAGCTTTGCGGGTGGGGCAGTGGTTGGGGTGCCGGAAGGGCTACTTGATACGGTCAAGGGCATCTTGGAAGTTGCCGTCAGCCCGATAGAGACGTATCGGGCGTTGAGATCTGTGCTTGAGAGCGGGGATGTGCTGGGTAATGTTTCGGACGCTATGAAGCAGTCCTACATCGCACGAATTGACAATCTGGAAGCAGAGTATGAAAGAGCTGGGGCGGGTGGATCGTTTAACGCAGGGCGTGAAACCGGGAAGCTGATAAGCGACGTGGTGGCGCTTGGGACGGGGGTTGGGGGAGCGCTGAAAAGCGGGGCCTTGCTCGTCGAAAAGGTCACTGCTAAGGTTGTTAAGGTGGAGTTGGCGGGTGCAAAAGCAACCGGCGAGGTAGCTGCTACCGTGCCGCGGACTCCTCTAGCAGGCCCGACAGGTAACTGGAAAAATTATACTCACGCAGAGGCTGTCATTCAGACCCAAGCATCTGGCCGGTTGGTAAATGCAGAAAAAGCGGTTATTGATCCGAGCAAAGTGACATCTTATGCATTGAACACAGCGCACCCTGTTGGCGGTAACAAAGCAAAGGTCTTTGAGTCGGCCTTGGGCTACAATCAAACGAATGCTGCCAGTTTAATAACAAAAGTACAGGAGGGTGCAGCGCTGTATCCTGCGAAGTTAGGCGCTTCTGATAAATTTGGTCAGCGTATAACTATAGATATGCCAATAACTGGGCCAAACGGTAATACGGCAACTGTCCGTACAGGCTGGATATATGATCCGGGTTCTGCCACACCTAGGATGACGACCCTCTATGTCAAGTAAGGAGTATAAGGTGGTTTATTCGCTTTTTGATGTGGTTGTGTTAATCGAGGATATTCCGGAGGAGGGGTTGCGGGCAGGTATGAAGGGCGCGATTATCGAGATCTATAGTCAGCCAGTTGAGGGGTATGAAATAGAGTTTTGTGACGAGCAGGGGCGAACAGTTTCACAGTTGGCATTATCCTCTAATCAATTCCAGCTCTATAAGTAGGTGCAAAAGCAACTGGGGCTGTTGTAGATGATGCGGTCAAGGCATTACCAGCTCCAAGGCAAATAGATGCATCCTGGAGCGCGAGCACTTATAACAAGGGCGGCCTGATAAGAAAAGGGGACAGATTTATTTTAGCGATCAAAGAAAAGGGGACAGATTTATTTTTGAAGTTTGGTTTTGTGAGGATTTTGAAAAGTAGCGGATGAGTTTCTGAAAAATAAATCTGTCCCCTTTTTTTACTCAACTGGCCTGGATTAAGGATGCAGAGGCTCGTGGGGATGTGGACTGGAGGCAGGTCAAGGAGATTCATGACAGCTTCAAGTACAGCAACTCAGGGTTGGGGCCTGCGTCGCAGATCATTATTGCGATTGTGATGGCGGCGGTGGTTGGGCCGTTGGCTGCGGGTGCGGCTGCCAGCGCAGGGGCGGGCGTTGGCGTGGCAGCTGGAGCTGGAGCAGTGGCTGCAGGAGCAGCGACCAACGCTACGGTCAGTGTCGTTAACAACCGTGGCAACTTGGGCGCGGTACTCAAGGACGTGACTTCTTCGGATGCGATGAAGGGGTATGTGATTGCTGGCGTCACGGCTGGCATGACCGCTGCATATTTTGGTGATTGGACGGGGACTCAAACAAACACAATCACTGGGAAAGTCACGACGCCAGGTCTACTGAATACATGGAGCGGTGTCGGTAAATTTGCCGCCAACCAGACGTTGCAAAGCGGCACATCCATGCTGCTGAGCAAGGCACTCGGGCAGGGCGGTAGCGCCAGCGATGCATTAAAAAGTGCGCTGTTCAATACGTTGGCGGCAGCTAGTTTCAATCTGGTGGGAAATTACACCCAAGGTGTAGTTGCCGATGGGTCGGCACCCAAGATTGCGATTCACGCGATGGTAGGTGGTTTGCTGGCTGAGGCTACGGGCGGCGATTTTAAAACCGGTGCGTTGGCAGCGGGGGCGAATGAGGCGCTGGTTACTCATCTGAATACGCTGGTTAACGGCAACGAAGAGTTGCTGACGATGAGTTCGCAGATCGTGGGTGTGTTGGCGGCTGCGGGGCAGAAAGATGCGGACGCTGCCAAGATCGAGAAAGGGGCTTGGGTTGCGCAAAACCTGACGCAATACAATTTTCTGGAGCATCTGCCACCAGGCTTAAGTGAATACGGATCAGCGGCGACTACTCTGGCAAAGGACATGCTGGAAAAAGGTGCCACTAACGACCAAATTGCCCAAGCACAGCTGGAGCTGGCCCAAGGACAAGGTTTTGAAGGGGTTCAACCGGCTAACGAGTTCGTCAAGGCTTGGGGCTATTTTATGGCCGGTGAACTCACAGGTGCTGGGCTGGCGGCAGTATTAGGTCGGCTTGTGATGGGAGGTGCAAAAGGATTGCCTTCCGCCCTGCAAAATTTCGGCGGCCGCACTTTCGATGATCTATCTGCCGCAGCTTCAAATCCTATCAATAAGGAAGGTCTGACAGAGGCTGCTAGGGCGCTCACAAAGCATGCTTCTGGCCAGCGAGCTACTGGAACGTTCCCAAAACTCACAGGTGGAATTGAAAAGCAAAATGCAACTGCACTCGGTATTATTGATGACGTTCTCAAGAATCCAAATTCAACATTCTCAAATTTGAGTCGCGGTGGGCTAGAGGTCCGGGCTCCCGATGGAAGAGGTCTGCGCTACAATAATGATGGCTCATTTTCTGGGTTTTTGGACCCTAAGGCGAAACCATGAAACTTGAAAGTAATTCGGATTTTGAAGTTCTGGGCTTTAGTGATAATCGCTATAAAAGGCTGACTGCGGAGATTCAATATAAAGGCGAACCAATTGCTCAAGTTAATCAGGATAAAGGGGTGGACGCTTTAGAGGTGGAGATCTTTGCTGACTTAAGTAGCGCGACTTTGAGAGTTCCATTCTCTGGTTTTTTTGAGGCGATGATTCTAGCGAAAGATTTCATTGTTGAGTCGGGGTGAGGCTAGAAGAAAAAATGGGGCAAATTTGAGCGTCATTTACTTGACAAGAAAAGGGGGCAGGTTTTTTGAGGTTTGGGCTTTGTGAAGATCTTGAGACGTAGCGGATGAGTCTCTGAAAAAATAAATCTGTCCATTTTTTTTCGTTCAATTACCTTACAAAGGTTCCACCGTTATCGGTCATGCACTATCGAAGCACGCGGGTAGAAATCCTGATATTTGGGGTAAGACTACAGGGTCTATGGCTACTTGGAACGAGCAGGCTATGAAGCAGTTACGTGAAATAATACGTGCTCCCGGCGAGTTTAAGTCGGTGACAACAGAAAAAGGAATTCCATTTATAGAGAAACGTCTTGGCGACGGGCGTGGCATACGGTTGAATTTAGATGGGGCATTTAAAGGGTTTGTCGACTAATTTATGAAAGAGTTATATGAGGTTGTTCTAGGTGGTGTGGTTGAAGACGATATTATTATTCTTCTGAAGGATTTGGAGAGTCATTCGGAGCGCGTCGACGATGTGACAGCTTCAGAAGTGCTCGGTATTGCGAGTTGCTTGGGCCTTGATCAAAGTATGGTTGCGGAGCTTTGTCGTTTTGAAGGTGATGTTTGTGTGTCTGCTAAGTTGTATGGTTTTGATATTGTATCTGCTTCCTCCGATTTTTTTGTATTACTTAGAGTTGTAAAATGTGGGGGCGGTGTTGACGTAGAGCTGTGTTTTGACGATTCTGTTTTTAGTGATGTTGATAAAGTTATGCTTCTACTGCAGAAATATCTGAAAGAGATTTCTGATAGAGTTCGTATGAAGGAGTATTACGGAGGGATGGAGCCTGCTAAAGACTTAGGAACTCGGTACTTTACTGGCGAAATGTTAGGCCCTCTGGTTACGCGTTTTCGCTGACAGGTGGCAAAATGGGTGAGTATAAGCCTACATCCACGAAAACGACTTACGATCCAAAGGTTCTGCCGGATAGCAGGGTGGCTGATATGTCTAGTCGAGCGGCAGTCCAAGCCGAGTCTTTGTTTAAAACCAACCCAGCGTTGAGAGAAGCTAGTATTAAAGTTGATGGCTATCACTTCCAAGTGACACGTAATAGCAAGACAGGAGAAATAACAAATTCCTTTATCACTATGCCCCCGAGGACAAACTAATGGATAGCTTGGCTTGGCTTAAGAGGTTCAAGGAGTCATTTGCTTCAACTGGTCTGGACTATGAAGATCTTTACGAATTGATAGAGGCTTCTATGGCGAGGGGAAGGACTAATTTTCCAGCGTTCATCTATGACGCTTCGCAGGGATTTGGCTTCTCTGTGAGTGAAGGTTTTTTTTACGCCCTTGATCAGGACTGGGACGATCCAGAAAGTTTCAATGAGGTTAGTTTCTTTTTGGGCGAAGTGGAAACTTCCGAAAAAAGGGGACAGATTTATTTTTTTCCATTTGCTAGGCTGTAATTCTCTAAGGAAGGAGGTTACCTATGCCCAGAGTGGGACGTGTCGTTTTGCCCAACTATCCTCATCATGTTGTACAGCGTGGTCACAACCGCCAGGTGGTCTTTGCTGCCGAGGAGGACTACCAGCGCTACGTGAGAGACCTTCGAGAGCTTAAGGACGCATTTGGCATAAAAATATACGCCTACTGTTTGATGACTAATCATGTCCATTTACTGGTTTCTCCGGGTAACTCGGTTGCAGGGCTAGGGCAGTTAATGAAGGCGCTCGCGGCTCGGGCCACTCGGTATCGAAACAGGTTAGAAGGGCGGACAGGTACATTATGGGAGGGACGGTATAAATCAAGCGTGGTGCAAACGAAGACTTACTTGCTAGCTTGCTGCCGGTACATTGAATTAAATCCGGTTCGTGCATGCATGGTAGCTGACGCGGCGGATTATCCATGGTCAAGTTACAGTGCCCGCACAGGGCTGGTGCCTGATAGTGACTGGCTTGATGTTGATGCTTGTTTTTCCATATTGGGGGATACAACGCTGAAGCGCCGCGAAAATTATAAGTTATTTGTGAAGCAGTCCGTTTCGAGTGATGAGACGAAAATTATTCGTGAGGCGTTGCAACGGGGGCAGCTTACCGGAACTGCTCGTTTCATTGAAGAAGTTGAGAGGATTGCAGGCGTTCGTATTGAGCGCCGAGGGCAAGGGCGGCCAAGGTTGGATGGTGGTAAATAAATCTGTCCCCTTTTTGCTTGTCCCCTTTTTGCTTTTTGTCGTGGTGTATCTAATATGGGAAGTAATAAGTGAAGCCAAAAACGGTAGGTTGGTACCTATTGGGTACGCTAGCTGTGTATTTTTTTCTGGTTTTTTTGTGGTAGGTATTGTCGGTAATTTACTCGTGGCGACGATTGCATATTTCAAGCTGGGTCATTGGGCGCTTGAGGCTGGCGTTATCAATGCCTCTCTGAAAGTCGCTGCTTACTGCGGGGTTCCAGTAGGTGCGGGTATTTGGATGTTGTCATGGCTGAAAAGTCGTAAAGACAAAAAAAGGCACTAGTATTTGGAAGAAGTAGAAAAAGGGGACAGATTTGAATGGCACTTACTTAACCTTCTTTGGTTGTCCATTTCTCCTGACCTCGGCCCTTGCCGCCGAACGCGTTTGCATCAGCATCGGGTAAGGTTTTGGATAAAAGGGGACTGGATAAAAGGGGACTGGATAAAAGGGGACGATAAAAGGGGACGATAAAAGGGATAAAAGGGGACAGATTTATTTTTTCCCCATTTGCTAGGCTGTAATTCTCTAAGGAAGGAGGTTACCTATGCCCAGAGTGGGACATGTCGTTTTGCCCAACTATCCTCATCATGTTGTACAGCGTGGTCACAACCGCCAGGTGATCTTTGCTGCCGAGGAGGACTACCAGCGCTACGTGAGAGACCTTCGAGAGCTTAAGGACGCATTTGGCGTAAAAATATACGCCTACTGTTTGATGACTAATCATGTCCATTTACTGGTTTCTCCGGGTAACTCGGTTGCAGGGCTAGGGCAGTTAATGAAGGCGCTCGCGGCTCGGGCCACTCGGTATCGAAACAGGTTAGAAGGGCGGACAGGTACATTATGGGAGGGACGGTATAAATCAAGCGTGATGCAAACGGAGACTTACTTGCTAGCTTGCTGCCGGTACATTGAATTAAATCCGGTTCGTGCATGCATGGTAGCTGACGCGGCGGATTATCCATGGTCAAGTTACAGTGCCCGCACAGGGCTGGTGCCTGATAGTGACTGGCTTGATGTTGATGCTTGTTTTTCCATATTGGGAGATACAACGCTGAAGCGCCGCGAAAATTATAAGGTATTTGTGAAGCAGTCCGTTTCGAGTGATGAGACGAGAATTATTCGTGAGGCGTTGCAACGGGGGCAGCTTACCGGAACTGCTCGTTTCATTGAAGAATTTGAGAGGATTGCAGGCGTTCGTATTGAGCGCCGAGGGCAAGGGCGGCCGAGGTTGGATGGTGGTAAATAAATCTGTCCCCTTTTTGGTCGTCACCCCCTTTTTGGTCCCTTTTTGCTCGTCCTGAACGTAACCTACAGGTATCCAATCAAGTGTGTTCAGAAAACCCGAGAGCCTTACACAGGTAAGGTTCTCGGGTTTTTTTTGCCCGTCAGAAATGTTTTCCCTGGCTCCCTCAGCCCGTTCATCCAAGCGATAGGTTCTTTTTTACTGATTTTGCCGGTAACTCCTGACTTCCGGTCTTTGATTGTTGGTTTTTATTTATTTGCGCAATATTTTTTCGGTTTTTTTGAGCTTTTTGGATTTTTCTTTGGATTTTTTCATTCCGCAAACTCAACAACGCAATTTGTATCAAACTATGTTCGTTTAGTATTGGATCCAATCAGTCGGCATTGCCGGTGGTGTGTCTGACACAAACAAACTGCTGAAAAAGGAGAAACGCCATGATGCTCAAGGACCCTTCCCGCAAATATCGCCACTTCACCACGGTCAACCTGCCGGATCGCACATGGCCCAGCACTGTCCAGGCTGCTGCTCCCACCTGGTGCAGTGTGGATATGCGTGATGGCAACCAGGCTTTGATCGAGCCGATGAATGCCGAGCGCAAGCGGCGTTTCTTCGATTTGCTGGTGAAGGTCGGTTTCAAGCAGATCGAGGTGGGCTTTCCTGCCGCTTCGCAGACCGACTTTGACTATGTCCGTGAGCTGATTGAAAGCGGTTCGATTCCTGATGATGTGACGATTCAGGTCATGACCCAGGCGCGCAGCCACCTCATCGCACGCACGTTTGAGGCGTTGAAGGGCGCGCCTTGCGCCATCGTGCATGTTTACAATGCGACGGCGCCGGTGTTTCGGGACGTTGTCTTCAATGTGGACAAGGCGGGCTGCATCGAGATTGCTACCCAGGCAACACGAGAGATCAAGCAGCACATGGACGCGAACCCCGATACGCAGTGGACGTTCCAGTACTCCCCGGAAACCTTTTGCTTCACCGAGCTGGATTTTGCATTGCAGGTGTGTGAAGCGGTGACGGATACGTTCGGGCCGACCCCGAGCAACAAGATGATCCTGAATCTGCCCACCACCGTGGAGGTGTCTACCGCCAATGTCTTCGCCGACCAGATCGAATGGTTCTGCCGGCACTTCAGTCGCCGTGACAGTGTGGTCATCAGCGTGCATCCGCACAATGATCGGGGCACTGGAGTTTCCACCGCGGAGCAGGCGTGCCTGGCCGGTGCCGAGCGTGTCGAGGGCACGTTGTTCGGTAACGGTGAGCGTACCGGCAACGTCGATATCCTCACGCTGGCGATGAACCTCTACACCAGCGGCATCGATCCGCAGTTGGATTTCTCCGACATCCTGCACGTCCAGCGTGAGGTGGAGTTCTGCAATCAGTTGCCGACCCATCCTCGTCACCCTTACGCCGGTGAGTTGGTGTTTACCGCGTTCTCCGGCTCGCATCAGGACGCGATCAAGAAAGGCTTTGCGGCGCGCCAGGCCAATCCGCAGGGCATGTGGGAAGTGCCGTATCTGCCTATCGATCCTGCCGATATGGGCCGTAGCTATGAAGCGGTGATTCGCGTGAACAGCCAGTCGGGCAAGGGGGGAGTGGCCTATCTGTTGGAGCAGCACGGCATTGTGATGCCGCGTCGCTTGCAGATGGAGTTCAGCAGCCTGGTACAACAGGAAGCCGATGGCTCCGGCCAGGAAATCAGTGGCGAGATGATCCTTGCCTGCTTCACCCGGCATTACCTGGAGCAGGGCAAGCCTTACGCGTTACGAGCCCCCAAACTGGTGAGCGAGGGCGATGTGACTTACCTGGAGGCCACCCTTGAACAAGGTACACAGCGCATCGACTTGAGTGGCGAGGGCAACGGCCCGCTTGCGGCGCTGGTCGATGCGTTTGCCCAGCGTGGCATTCATTTTGATATCGCCGATTACCACGAACATGCCACCCGTGACGGTGCCCAGGCTGAGGCGTTGGCCTATGTGGAAATTCGCGTGGGCAACCAGTTGCTGTTCGGCGCCGCTCGCGATGGCAGTAGCCTGCTCGCTTCCCTCGAAGCGGTCACCAGTGCGGTCAATCGTGCATCGCGCCTGGGCCTGCTCAGCGTGGTGAATGCTGCGGTGCCGTCCTGAGATGAACGCGCATACCGCATTGGCGGCACTTGCCGGTAATTATGGCCACGGTGACATCGTGGCCTCGCATCGACATGACGAAGGCCAACTGGTCTACGCCATCAACGGCGTGATGCTTGTGTCGGTGGAGGAGACCACCTGGGTGGTACCTTCCGGGCATGCCCTGTGGGTGCCTTCAGGTTTGGAACATCAGATCCGCATGACCGGCGAAGTGCGCATGCGCACTTTGTTGATCTCACCGGGAGCGCACCGTCGTTTGACGGAGGAGTGCGAGGTCATCAGGGTTTCACCCTTGCTGCGCGAGCTGATTGTGGCCGCCGGCGATGAGCCTGACAGCCACCCGGCGTCGTTGCGGCATGTACAGATTGTCGAGCTGATTTTCTCGGAACTTGACCGTGCGCAAAGGGTGCTGGCTCACGTGCCGATACCGGACGAGCCTAGGCTCAAGTCTCTGTGTGCGGACTTTATCGACAACCCTTCTCAGGAGTCGAAACTGGAGAGTTGGGCGGTGCAACTCAATATGAGTTCACGCACCTTGGCTCGGCTGTTCCAGAAAGAGTTGGGCATGAGTTACGGCGAGTGGCGCAAGCGCACGCGGCTGCTGCTCAGCATGCAGCGGCTGGCCAGTGGTGCCTCCATCCTTGAAGTGGCATTGGAGCATGGTTATCAGAGTCCGAGTGCATTTACCGCGATGTTCAAACGCACCATGGGCTACACCCCGAGTAACTGTCGCTTGGTCTGAATCTGACTGGCGATAGCACCACCTCCTTTTGAACATGGCCCCGCCTCCAGGCAGGGCCATGTTTACCTGTGCCTGGTGTATGGAGCCTGCGGCGCAGAGGGCGCGCCGGCACATTGTCCCAATCGAAACGATGGTTGTCTGGAACTCGGGAGATGCGCAACCGGTTGCTCTCTTACCCTGCGTCTCTACTTGGCATTCTGGATTTCTTCGATGGGTTCGCCTTCTCTTTTCCCACGGCATTACCGTCTTTCGCTGCTTGGCATGGCGGTGGCGTTGTTGGCGGGTTGTTCGTCCTGGGTCGCCCATACACCGGCACAGCCACATCCGGAACGCATCAATGCCCTGAGCCACCTGCCCCAAGGTGTCTCGGACCAAGTGTTACCTGAGCGCTGGTGGCAGTTGTATAACGATCCGCAACTCGATGCGCTGGTGCAACAGGCGTTACTGCACAACCGCGACCTGGCGGCGGCCCAGGCCCATGTGCAAGCGATGCTGGCCGGGATCCAGCAGGCCGATGCCGAGCGCTGGCCGTCCACCCAGGCGTCGCTGGGGGCCGCTTATGGCAAGACGACCGATGACCAGACGCTGGCCAAGGCCACCGATAGCCATGCGCCGTCAGAATGGGCATTCAACCCAGGCTTCGAGCTGGCTTATCAAGTGGATGTGTGGGGCCAGGTTCAGCGCACCATTGAACGTGCCCACGTGCAAACCGCAGCGGCGCAGGATGCCGAGGACTTGCTGCGCATCACGGTCGTGGCGCAAACCACTCGCGCCTATGTGAATGCCTGCGCCCTGGGGGCGCGTGCCAAGGTACAGCGCCATTCGTTGGACGTGGTCGGGCATAGCCTGGCGTTGACCGATCGCCAGCGCCAGGCCGGTGTGGTGACAGACCTTGAATACAGCCGCATGCAAGCCCTGCAAGGCGAAACCCAGGCGTTGCTGCCGATGTTGGAGGCGCGTCGACAAGCCGCGCTCTACGAATTGGCCATGCTGACCGGCGTCGCTGAACTGGACCAAGGCTCTGGCGCCGCAACGTGTGAAGTGGTGCCCCAACTCAATGCCGAGTTGCCGGTGGGTGATGGCTGGCAACTATTGGCGCGCCGCCCCGACATACGTCAGGCCGAGCGCGCGTTGCAGGCGGCCACGCTGCAAGTGGATATCGTCCAGGCCGACCTGTACCCCAAGGTGACCTTCGGCGCTTCAGTGTCCTCCTCGGCCAACAAACCCCATGAGCTGGGGGACAGCAGTGCGGTGATGTTCGGCATCGGCCCACTGATTACCTGGCAGTTCCCTAATTGGCAGGCCAACCGCGCGCGGGTCAAGCAGGCACGGGCACTCGAGCAGGTGGAGGTCGCGCAGTTCGAGGCCAGCGTCCTCAAGGCCCTCAAGGAGGTGCGCCAGGCCCTGGCGTTGTACGACGGCGAACGGCAGCGCCACGCGGCCTTGAGCCGGGCGCTGGACAGCAGCCGCCAAGCCTACAAGTTGGCCCAATTCAACTACGACGCCGGTTCTATCGACTTTCTCGACGTGCTGGACAGTGAGCGTGAACTGATCCGCTTGCAGGCCACGCGCGCCGACGCCGATGGCCAGTTACTGCAACGCCAGATCGGCCTATTCCGTGCCCTTGGTGGCGGTTGGCAGTCCGGCGCCGTCGATACCCCGGCCGCTGCGCCCACCCACGCGTCTATCCCTTCTTCCGGTACCCAGCCATGAATATCGCCGTTGATGAAAAAACTGCTGTCCAGGACGAGCAGGAGAATGTGCTCGAGCAACTTATGCATGCGCGTAAGCAACGGCGCAAAAGAAACCTGATCCTGCTGGGCGGCGCCGGGTTGTTGATCGCGGCGGTGGTGTTCGGCGTGTACTGGATGACCGTCGGCCGCTATCTGGAGCAGACCGATGATGCTTATGTGCGGGCCGACTGGATCCCCATCAGCCCGAAAGTCTCAGGCTACGTGGCCGAGGTGATGGTAGAGGATGATCAGCCGGTCAAGGCAGGGGATGTGCTGGTACGCATCGAGGACCGTGACTACCAGGCCCGCTTGGCACAAGCCCGCGCAGAACTGGCCGAGACCCAGGCCTCGGTGGCAGCGCAAGAGGCCAACTTGACAGTCACTGACAGCCTGATCGCCCAGCAAAAGGCCGGGGTTGCCCAGGCTGAGGCCCATGCTCGCAGTGTGGCCGCTGAGTTACGCCGCGCAAGCCTTGACCAGCGTCGCTACGAAGGCTTGGTGCGCGAACATGCTGCCAGCACGCAGCGTCTGGAAACGGCCGCCGCCAGTTACACCCAGGCCAATGCTGCGGTGGAAATTGCCAAGGCGATGCAACGCCAGCAGGAAACCCGCTTGACCGTGGCCACCACCCGCCGTCAACTGGCCCAGGCTTCGCTCCAGCAGCAGATAGCCCGGCGCAGCCAGGCCGAGGCGCAGTTGAACCTGGCGACGCATGCGTTGGAGGACACCTTGATCCGCTCACCCATCGACGGCGTGGTGGGGCAGCGCAAAGTCCGTACCCGCCAATACGTCGCGCCAGGGTTGCCACTGCTGGCGGTGGTGCCTTTGCAGCAGGCTTACGTCGTGGCCAACTACAAAGAAACTCAATTGCGCGATATGCGTGCCGGCCAACCGGTGGATATCAGCGTCGACAGTTATTCGGGGCGCAAGCTCAAAGGCCATGTGGTGAGCTTCTCGCCAGGCTCCGGGGCGGTGTTCGCACTGTTGCCGTCGGACAACGCTACCGGCAACTTCACCAAGATCGTGCAACGCTTTCCAGTCAAGATCGTCATTGATGAGCATGACGAAGGCGGGCCCATCCTGCCGGGCATGTCGGTGATCACCACGGTGGACACCCGCCCAGCTGAGCAGGGCGCTGCACATGACTGAAGCGGCTGAAAAGAGCGTCTCCTTTCGCGCCTGGGTGGCGGTGATCGGGGGGCTGTTCGGCTGTTTCATGGCCGGCATGAACGTGCACGTGACCAGCGCCGCGCTGCCGGAGATCGAAGGCTCCCTGGGCGCGACGTTCGAGGAAGGCTCGTGGATTTCCACCGCCTACCTGGTCGCGGAAATCGTGATGATCCCGCTGACCGCCTGGTTGGTGCAGGTGTTCTCTCTGCGACGTGTGATGCTCGTGGGCTCGTTTGTATTTTTGGTGGCGTCCATTGCCTGCTCCTGGGCGCCCAACCTGGAAGTGATGATCATCATTCGGGTAATCCAGGGCGCTGCCGGCGCAGTGCTGATTCCCTTGTCATTCCAGCTGATCATCACTGAACTGCCGCCCAGCAAGATCGCGATGGGCATGGCGCTGTTCGCGTTGTCCAACAGCGTCGCCCAGGCCGCCGGGCCGTCCATTGGCGGCTGGCTGACCGATGCCTATTCCTGGCGCTGGATCTTCTACCTGCAACTGGCCCCCGGCATTCTCTTGCTGTTGGCGGTGGCATGGTCGATCGATGCCAAGCCCATGCAGTTGAGCCTGCTCAAGCGCGGCGACTGGGGCGGGATCATCGCCATGATCGTCGGCCTGGGTGGCTTGCAGATCGTGCTGGAAGAAGGTGGCCGCAAGGACTGGTTCGGCTCCGATTTCATTGTATGGATGTCACTGATTGCCGGCGCTGCCTTGGTGTACTTCGTGCTGTCGCAGTTGTATGGCAGTCGCTCCTTCATCAACCTGCGCCTGCTCAAGAGCTACAACTTCGGCGTGGCCAGCGCAGCGATGTTCATCTTTGGCGCGGCCACCTTCGGCCTGGTGTTCCTGGTGCCCAATTACCTGTCTCAGTTGCAGGGCTACAACGCCCGGGAGATTGGCATCAGCCTGATCGCCTACGGCATGGTGCAACTGGTACTGGCGCCGTTCATGCCGCGCCTGATGAAGTGGCTCAACCCGAAACTGATGGTCGCCAGTGGCTTTTTCATCATGGCCCTGGGGTGCTATCTCGGCGCGCACCTGGACGTGGACAGCGCCGCCAACGTGATTATTCCGTCCACCGTGGTACGGGGCATCGGGCAGCCGCTGATCATGGTGGCGCTTTCCGTGCTGGCGGTGTCTGGCCTGGCCAAAGATGAAGCCGGCTCGGCCTCGGCCTTGTTTTCCATGCTGCGTAACTTGGGTGGTGCCGTGGGCACGGCGGGCCTGACGCAGATCGTGGCCATGCGCGAGCGCTTTCACTCTGAGCGGGTAGGGGAGTCGATCACCCTGTTTTCCCCGGCCTTTCAGGAGCGCCTGCGCGCCAGCATGGCCGACAGCGAGGCTTTTATCTTCAACCAGCTATTACCCGCTCAACAGCAGGTCCTTGAGGGCTTGATCCACACCGTGCGTCGTGAGGCGTACCTGATGGCCTACAGCGATGCGTTCTATGTGTCCTGTATTGCTTTGATCTTGTGCGGGGTCGCGGCCCTGGCATTGCGCCAATCAGCAAAGAACTGAACTCATTACTGCCCGCAGGTAATACGCGGGCGCTTATCAGCGGTAAGAGGGAACTTGAATGGTAAAAAGGCGAATGGCCGCGTTCATAGACTAGTTAATTGCTAACTTAGCAATTCCATACAGTTTGTTTGCACTCCCTTGAGGGGTGTTAGCTAACTATTGCCTGGCGAAGTTGATTTTATTAACTTCGGTCGGGCTTCTGTTTTTGTGGGTTTTACAACTTGGAAATAAATTGTATTAATTTTCCAAAAAACACTTGCTGATCATCATGAACTTCCTCTAAGTTTCGTCTTGCTTCGACGGCTGACCTTCGGGTCACGGAAGCATAACCGTACAACTTAATTGAATAAGACTCTAGCACTGGCCAAGAACGGCGAGGCAGGCCTGCTTATGCCTGAAAAAAGGTAAGCGGGTATCTCTCGAGTGGTCAGCGTTAACTAAAGCCTGATAAGGAGCGCAACATGGAAGATAAAAAGACGCTGTTGAACGCCAAGAAAGTAGAGCTGGGCAATCATCGGATCTTTGCTGAAATCAATTCGCTGCCGGTCCTGCGCGCCTTTATGGAAACCCATGTGTTTGCGGTGTGGGATTTCATGTCCCTGGCCAAGCGCCTGCAACAGGACCTCACCTGTACTCGCCTGCCTTGGCTGCCTCCCGTGGACCCGGCGGCCGCGCACCTGATCAACGAAATCATCCTGGGCGAAGAGTCCGACCAGAACTTGCAAGGCGGTCACTACAGCCACTTCGAACTCTACCTGCATGCCATGCGCGAAGTCGGCGCCAGCACCGACAAGATCGAACACTTTGTCAAACTGATGCGCGAAGGCGTCGATCTGAAAACGGCCTTGAGCCGTTGCGGTGCAGGCCTGGCAGCGTCGGCTTTCGTCACTGACACCATCGAAACCGCCATCAACGCTTCCACCCACAGTGTGGCTGCTGCGTTTTTGCATGGCCGTGAAAGTGTCATCCCGCAGATGTTCCAGCGCATTCTGGACGATTGGGATATCACCGCAGACGACGCGCCAACCTTTCGCTATTACCTGCAGCGCCACATCGAAGTCGACTCGGAAGACCACGGCCCGGCGGCAGAAAGCCTGTTGGCGCGCCTGGTCAATGGCGATGCGCAGCGTCAGGAAGAGGTCTACGTATCGGCTATCGCGGCGGTACAAAGCCGCCTGGCGTTGTGGGACAACCTGCGCGTGGCCATGGGCGAAACGGTCAGTGAGTGCGTGGCATGAACTTCGAAGTGATCGAGGCCGACCAGGCCCAATGGTTTGAGGTGACCTCTGAACGCGGTATCACGCTGACCGTCTTCAAAGACACATTGGACCCTGTTACGAAAACTGGAGTGCGTACACGTCTGGTACGTTTTCACCCTGGGGGCGGCACCCGTGAAATCTATACCCATGATTATCACGAAGAAGTGTATTTGATTGAAGGCGACCAGACAGAGCAGGCCAGTGAGGGGCGCCCGGAGAAAACTTACCGCGACGGTAGTTACTTCTTCAGGGCCGCACACACGGAGCACGGGCCGTTTAATTCGAAAGACGGATGCCTGTTGTTTGAAGTGCACTACTACTGAGTATCATGAATAAAGGAAGTAGTCATGAGAGCTGAAGCATATCAATCGTTTTCCGAGTCGTGGGAGGAAAGGGCGACCATTCGGACGCGCCCGAGACGACGCTTGGAAGATGACGAAAAGTTAATATTTCCGGCCAGTCGTCAACCATTGGTCATGAGCGCAACCTTTATGCAGGAGTGTAGTCACTTACAGCATTTTGTTCTCGTTCAGAGCTTGTATAAGTTCATTAATGATGTGGTGATTTTCGAAACCGAAATTGTCGACAAGACCGCCAGGAGCATTGCGAAAGATAACTTCGCTATCCGCTTTCCGTTTGCGTGCCGTTACGACGCGATGACCGTGGTCGTCGATGAGGACTATCACGCGCTAGTGGCGATGGACTACATGCAACAGACCATCGAGTTGACGGGCATCGAACCCATCACCTTGCCAGCGGAAATCGAGCTCAGCCGTTCTATCCCCAAGGCATTGGCCATGGCGCCCGCGCACCTCAAGGCTGCTGTCGAGCTGATCTGCGTGGCCATTGCGGAAAACACCCTGACCAACGATGTTGCCGCGTTTGCCCGCGACGACTCGGTCAAGGCATCGGTCAAGGGGTTGATGGCCGACCACTTGGCGGATGAGGGTCGACATTCGGGCTTTTGGGCCAAGTTGACGCGCATTTACTGGAATACCGCGAGCGAAGACGACAAACGTGTGCTGGCCTCGATCATGCCGGTGTTCTTGGGTGAGTACCTGACCAACGAGATCCAGCAGGGGTTTGATTTCGCGCTGATCGAGCAACTGCCGGTGAACCCCAGCGTCAAGGCGGCGTTGCGTGAAGAGGTCGAAGGCATGAGTTTTCCGATCACGCCGTCTCACCCGCTGGTAGGCAACATCGTCCGATTCTTCAAACACAGCGGCCTGCTCGACGCTCCCTGCATGCAGGAAGCGCTCGCCGATTATCTGCGCTAGAGGACAACTTCGATGAGACATCTTGATATCGTTTTGTGCGGGCGCAGCCATGCGCTCGCCTGCCTTACGCAAGAGTTGGAACAGATGGGGCACACCGCCCGCTTGTTGACCAGCGATAACGCCATTGAGCTTTGCCAGTTATCGGCGCCGGACGTGCTGATAGACGACGCCAGCACGGCGCAACTCCCGCACTATCCGTCGTGTCATCGCCTATCTTTGCGGGCGCAGGCTGACGATGACAGTGATGTTCTCGCGCCACTGCGGGTGGACTGCCTGTGGCGTCCTGGCGATGGCGATTGGATGCTGCTGGGGCGTCGTGAAGTCAGCGCCTCCCTCGCCGGCAACGGTGCCGACCGGGCACGTGAAGCGATAGCGCAAGTGGTAGAGATGGCCAGTGTGCACATCGGGCGTTTCTCACGCAGTGCTGACTATCTTGAGGCGCCCCGTGAGCCGGTGCAGGCGATTGATCGCTTGTCGAGCCTGACCCTGTTGGATGGCCTGGCCTGGCGTCATCGCCACAATGCGAGCGCTAATACCGGCATTCTGGAGGAGGCCAGGCGCCCCTTTGTGCAGCGCTTGGCCGATAGCCTGTTGGCCAACGCCGAGCGCAACGCCCTGAAAGTGCAAGGGCGGGGTATGTCCTATGCGCAACTGCACGCTTATAGCGTTGCGATCCAGGAACGCTTGCAACCCTTGCTTGAAACCTCGACCCCAGGGTTGACGGTGGTCGGCATCTCGTTGCCCAAAGGCACTGCGCTCTATGCAGCGATCCTGGCGGTGATTGGTTGCGGTGCGGTGTACCTGCCGTTGGACCCGAACCATCCTGTCGAACGCCGTGCGGCCATCCTCAAGCATGCCGGTGCCAGCCTGCTGATCCAGGACACCGAGGCAGACAACCCGCTACCGGGCCTGGCTACCCTGGATATTGGCCATCTGGACTTCTTCCACCACGGCGCCAAGGGCTACAGCCGTGTCGCCCTGGCCCCGGATCAGAGCCTGTTGCGCGTAGCGCTGGACGGTTCGGCACCCTGCGTGGCGATCTACACGTCCGGTACCACCGGCCAACCCAAAGGCGTGTTGCTCACAGTCGACAACTTGAGCCACTTCTGTGCGTGGTATGCCCGTTATGTGGAACTGGACCGCCATAGCCGTGCCCTGCAGTTCTCGACCATCAATTTCGATGCATCGCTGCTGGATATCTTCCCGACGCTGATCCAGGGTGGCGAGTTGATCGTGCCCACCGAAGACCAGCGCCGCGACCCGGTGGCGCTTGCTGAATTGATCCAACAGGAGCAGGTCACCCACGCCTTTTTGCCGCCGGCTTTGCTCAGCATCATCCAGCTTGAATCGCTGTACGGTATGCAGCACTTGGTGACGGGCGGCGATGTGTGCGAACCCCACGTGATCGAACAACTGGTTGGCCATTGTGCACTGCACAACATCTATGGCCCCACCGAGACCACGGTGCTCGCCACCTGCCGTACCTTCCAACGGGGGGACAACAATCGCAACCTGGGCGTACCGATTGCCAATACCGCGATTTACCTGCTGGATGAGCACGGCCAACCGGTAGGCGAAAATGACAGCGGTGAAATCCACATCGCCGGGCCAGGGGTGGGCGCCGGTTACCTGGGTGCCTTGCAAATGACGGCCGAACGCTATCGGCTGCACGAGTTGCCCGAT
This sequence comes from Pseudomonas sp. MF6767, assembly GCF_016405475.1. Classification (NCBI taxonomy): domain Bacteria; kingdom Pseudomonadati; phylum Pseudomonadota; class Gammaproteobacteria; order Pseudomonadales; family Pseudomonadaceae; genus Pseudomonas; species Pseudomonas sp. MF6767. Next base: position 85,913 of record NZ_JAEKCY010000008.1, read on the forward strand.
GGCCAGTGGGTGCGCCTCTACCGTACCGGTGACCTGGCGCGTTGGACCGAGGAGGGCATCCAGATCATCGGGCGCCTGGATAACCAGGTGAAGATCCGCGGTTTTCGGGTGGAGCCGGAAGAGATCGAACACCTGCTGCAATCGAGCCAGTTGTTCCGGCAACTGGCGGTGGTCATCGATCACCAGCGCCGCATCCTGACGTTTTTCTCCCAGCCCCAAGAGGGCGAGGCCCAGGCGGCCAGCGAGCAGTTGCAGGCCTATGCGCTCAAGCATTTGCCCGACTACATGCGCCCCAGCGCCTATTGCCTGCTGGACCGGTTGCCGGCCACGGCCAATGGCAAGGTCGACCGCAAGGCCTTGAGAGACCTGCCGGTCAACTACAAGACGCAAGGGCCGCGCCTGGCGCCCCAGAACGCCACCCAGGCGCAGTTGCTGGAGCTGTGGTCCAGGCTGCTCGACTTGCCTGGGCCGGACATTTCCGTAGATGACAGTTTCTTCAATCTGGGTGGCCATTCGATCCTGTTGTCGCAGATGCTCATGGGGATTCGCGAGGCGTTCGGCAAAGGAGTCTCGATCAACCGTTTTATTGAGCAACCCACCTTGGTCAACCTCGCCAACCTGATTGACCAGGACGTCGAGGCCACTGCTACGGTCAGTCCGCAGGCGCTGCAAGACGCCATGATCCGGCCTGAGCTGGAGGTACTGCCCATCAGTCGATTGGGCAACGTACATAAAGTCATCGTGACCGGCTCCAACGGGTTCCTGGGTGTGCATATCGTCGAGGCCCTGCTGGAACTGGGCAGCACCGAAGTGGCGTGCCTGGTGCGCGAGTCCGGCGGCATGAGCGCGCAAGAGCGCTTCGAGGATGCGCTGATCCAGAACCGCCTCGAACATCTGGACCTGAGCCGGGTCAAGGTCCTGGCGGCGGATATCAGCAAGCCGCGCCTGGGGTTGTCCGAGCAGGACTATGAATGGCTGGATCGTGAATACGGCGTGTTGATCTACAACGCGGCCAACGTCAACCACGTGCTCGACTACGAGTCGCTGGTCAAGGACAACGTCACGCCGGTGCTGGAATGCCTGCAATTGTGTGAAGGGCGCAGCAAGAAAATTTTCAACTTCATTTCCACCCTGTCGGCCTCCAGCACGGTGGACGAGCAGGGCCGGGTATTGGAAGAACCGCCTGCCTTCACGCCGCCCATCTACATCCGCAATGGTTACAACCTCTCCAAATGGGTGGCTGAGCGCATCTTGTGGAACGCCAGTGAGTCGGGGGTGTGGGTCAATCTCTATCGCCCTGGAAACATCGCGTTCAATACGCGAACCGGTGTGTGCCAGCCTCATCAGAACCGTTTGATGCTGATGCTTAAAGGCTCCTTGCAGCTTAAGCAAGTGCCCGAACTGGCGCTCAACTTCGACCTGATGCCGGTGGACTTCCTCGCACGCTTCATTGCGTTTCACGCCAGCCGTCATAACCGCACCAAAGCGGTGTTCAACTTGCACAACCCGCTGCCTTTGACATGGGCTCACTATCTGGAGGCGTTCCGCGCGGCCGGTCACGATTTCCAGATGGTCCCGGTGACACAATGGCAGCAACGCCTGTCGGCCATCGACAGTGATAACGCGTTGTTCGGCGTGGTCGGTTTTTACCTCAATGGGTTTGAAGAAGACATTGGCGATATCTCGATGATCGAGTACCGCAATGCACTCTCAGGCATCCAGAGCATGGGCGAAGACTACCCAGCCAAGAACAGTGAGTTGCTGCAAAAAGGCTGTGACTACCTCAAGCAAATCGATTTCATCTGAGCAAAAAAAAAGGAGCTTACCCATGCAACATTTTGAACCCGATACCCTGGTCCGTAATCCAGTCGGCAACCCTGTCGTCGCCAGCGTCAGCGTGAATGGCGATGCTCGCAGTGTGTGGAATGTCGTCGGAGATTTCGCCGGTTTCGCGAAGTTTATTCCGGCCTTGTCCCATATCGAGATGACGGGCGAGGGCGTGCGCTCGGTACGCAAGAAGCTGTTCAAGGACGGCAATGTCGTGATTGAGCAACTCAACAGCCATGACGATCAAGCCATGACCATGACCTGGTCGCTGATCTACACCTCGCTGAACATCGGTAACCTGTGGGCGCTGATGGAGGTGGTGCCACAAGGCCCGAACCAGAGCCTGGCGACCTGGACCATCATTGGCCAGCCCTACACGGGCGGCAAGGAAGACGTACCGGCGTTCGAAGCTTTCCTGCAAGGCTTTGCCGATGACGCGATGAAGAACGTACAGGCGCTCTTCAACTGACATAGGAAGAGCAGGCAGTGGCTGATTCCGTGGCGAGGGAGCTTGCTCCCGTTGGGGCGCGAAGCGACCCTGAGAATAGGACTGCTGCGCAGTCCAGCGGGAGCAAGCTCCCTCGCCACAGAAGCGTTCTGCTGTTTTAAGCGTTAGTTGATGGCCTGATCAATCCCCGCCTGCAAGGCCTGGCTTTCACTGTGCCCACCCGCTCGCAGCGGGCCCAGGTTGAAGGCTTGGTCATTGCGTGTGGCGTCGTCGTGTTTCTGGGTCAGTTCGTCCTTGGCACCCAGGGCCAGGTTGACCGGTGACTTCGAAACGTTCAGCCCGACATCGGCGCGGTAGTCGCTGCCGGCCAGTGTGGTTGCCGTCACCTTGGAGCCACCCAGCTCAACCTTGCCATTGGGCGCACTGATCCGCGCGCCCGTAAGCTGGGTATCACCCTTGACCTGCAGGTTGACGCCGTGGCTCGCGCGAATGCCTGACGCCTGGGTGACGCTGTCCTTGGCCACATGGCTGACATCCAGATACAGAGTCGGGGTGTAGCTGGTGTTGCCGCTCTTGTCGCCGAACAACACGCTTTCGGCGGTATTGGCCACCTTGCTGCCGGTGGTGTCTTTGCCACTGACGGTGTAGCTGTCGCTGGTTTTTGGCCAGACCTTATCCTTGAAGCCAGACAAGCGCGTGCCCAGGGCATCGGTCTTGTCTGCCAGGTATGCCTTGGCCTTGTCCACGCGGGTACCGAAGGCGCCACGGGGTTCCGGGTTCACATCGTAGCTGCCACTGCGAGTGAGTTTTTCGCCCAAGCGTTCCTTGGCATTGACCACGCTGTTGACCACGCTGTCCTTGGCCGAAGCCAGGTGCCCGGTGCCTTTGTCGACGACGTTCTCCAGCTTGTCGCGATGCTTGTCGAACGCGCCTTCAGCCTTGGCTTGTACCTTGTCCTTCAATGGGCCGCTGGCTTTGGCCAGCTTATCCACCACCCCCGGCTGGTTTTTCTCGACATCCAGCCTGGCGTCGACATTCACCTGGGTGCTGTTGACCTGGTCCTTGCGGCTTTCGACGACGAGGTCGCCGCCCACCGTGCCATGTACCTTGTTGGCGTCGATACGCGCTCCGGCCAGATGGGTATCGCCGGCACTGTTGAGGGTGACGTCACCCGCTGTGATCAGGCTGTTGTGCTGGGTGGTACCTTGCAAGTGATCCACATCGACCTTGGCCCGCGCATTGATGCCGCGCTGGGTCTTGGGTGTCTCATGTTCACCGGCGTCGGCCAAGGTGGTTTTGCCGACGCTGCCCCCTGCGCCCAGGGTGACGCCCCAGTTGCCACGGGCCTGGTTCGATTGCGCAGACTCTTGCAGGATGCCTCCGTTTTGCGCATCCAGGCTAACGCTGGCTGCGCTGACCTGAGTGCCCTGCAAGTGGATGGCATCGGTTGCATCAGCGCCGCTGGCGAGGCTGACCTTGCCGCTGCTGTGCAATTGCCCGACGACGGCGCTCTGGTCGTTTTCCGCCACTTTGCCAATATTGAAATTGGCGCTGAGGCTGCCGGTCTTGCTGCTGCTTTCGGCGCTGCTGGTCTTGCCGGCACCGAGGGTCAGGCCGCCGCCCAGGTTACTGCCGTTGCTGACGTGGCTATCGGTGGCGGCTTGCAGGTTTAGCTTGCCGCCGGCATTGAGGCTGATATCGCCAGCCTTCGCGCCCGTACTGCCGATCTGCGTGCCTTGCAGGGTCATGTCAGCGCCGCTGCTGAGCTGCACGGGGCCGCTGCCCTGGATGGTTGCGACCTGCGCCTGGCTGTCCTGGGTGTCCAGGCGCTTGTTATCCAACTGCACGCCGGCACCGAGGTTGACGTTGCTGCCATTGGCGCCGGGCGCGGTGCCCACCGTCAGTGAGCCGTTGCCGCGCAGCGTGCTGCTGTTTTTACTCTGGGTGTTGGTGGCCTGGTTGAGCGCCAGCTCACCGCCGGTCTTGAGGTTGACCCCGGCCTGGCCGCCGTCGAACTGGCTGCCTTCATAACGGGCATCGCCCTTGGCTTCGATGCTCACGCCTTGGCTGGCCACATAGCTGCCGACCACCGCCGTGCTGCTGGGCTCGCGCACATCGCTGCTGCCGCCCAGGCCACTGCCGCGCACATTCAGGTCTTCACCGGTGTTGGTATAGACTCGCACGCCAGCCTTGGCGTCCACGCCTTGCTCGCTGCTGCTGTGGGTGTTGGCCGCTGCGGTAGCAACGTGCTCGCCCGCCTTGATGTTCAGCCCGCCCTCGGTGGCGCGGTACTGGGTGCCCTCGTCCTGCAAGGTGCTGGCCGCATTGACCTGCACTGTGGCGCCACTGAACTGGCTGACCACGGCGGTGCTGTCCTGCGTTGTGCCGGTTTTGTTCGTGTGCCCGACTTCCACATCCAGGCCGACATTGGGTTGCTCGAATGCATCCAGCAAACCGGGCTGATGGAACTTGGCCTGGGCCACGCCCTCGACGGCTTTTTCGATCGGGCGGGTAATGCCTTTGTATTCCACATTGGCGCCGACATCGGCGGTCCAGCCGTTTTCCTTGTGGGTGCTGGTCTCGGTGGAATGGGCGGCTTGGTTGTCGATCTGGCCAGCGTTGACCTGCAGCCCGGCGCCGGCCTTGGCCTGTGCACCCTCGCTGGTGAAGGTGTTGCCAGCGTTGATGGTCAGCTTGCCGGCCGCGGCCACGGTGCTGGTTTGCGCAGTGGTTTTTTCAGCGGTGTCTTGGCTGCTTTGGTGGCTGAACTGAGCGCCACTGCCTGCCCGATCAATGCCGCCGGTGTAGTAGAAACTGCCGCCGGTGGCGGTTTTGTCGACGGCTTCGGTGCGCTTGTCGTGGGCGGCCAACAGCTCGACGTTTTTGCCGCTCAGGCTGGCATCGCCTTCGGTGGCCTGGAGGTTGGACCCGGTGATGCTGACATCGCCTGCGGCGTTAACCGCCACACTGGCGCCTTTAAGGCTGGAAGCCTGTTGTTGCGTGGTGTCGGTCTGGCGGGTTTGCTGCTGGTCTTCATAACTCAGGCCCGCACGGTACTGGCGGCTGACACCCTCGGTTTCCTTGGCGTAGCCATCGAAGCCACGGCTATGGGTGCGAGTGGTGTCGTGGGTGGTGTTCTCGGCGGCAACGACCTTGATATCGCCCTTGGCATCCGCTTGCAGTTCACCCGCGGCGGACACCTGGGAGCCACTGACGGTGATGTCCTTGGCACTTTGCAGCTTGAGGTTGCTGTCCGAGCGCAGGTTGCTGGCAACCACGGTGCTGTCCTTGAGGTTCTTGCGGCTTTCGTCCTTGGAGATACCGAAGAACTTGCTGTCATTGCTGTAGCGGTTGTCGTGGGAGGTGTCCTGGACGCCGTCGATCACCAGCGAGCCTTTGTCGCTGATGACGCTGGCCTGTTTGCCGCCTCGGGCCTGGCTGCCGCTGATGCGCACGTCGTCGGCCTTGACGATCAGCTTGCCGTCGGCGTTGACCTTGCTACCAGTGTTCGACGTCTTGCCCTGGTTACCGTCGCCTTGCTTGCCGAAGAAGCTGCCACCGGTGAGGTCGCCGGAGTAGGCATTGTCGCTGCTGCTCTGGGTACGGCTGGCGCTGGCGATTTCCACGTGCCGGGCGGCCAGTTGGATATCGCCGGGGGTTTTCAGCTCGGCGCCTTGCAATTGCAGCTTCTGTTGGCTGGTCAGCTCCAGTGTCTTTCCGGCCTTGAGGCTGCTGGTGATGCTGCGTTGTTCGCTGCTGGATTTATCCCAGTTGGCTTTCCACAGGTGCTTGCGATGGTTGCCCTGGTCGCGGGTTTCATGGGTTTCGGTGGCGGCGTTAACGTGCAGGTTGGCACCGCTGTCGACGCGCAGAGTGTTGCCCGCTTCCACATGGCTGGCTTTGATCTCGGTGTTGGCACCGGAAGACAGCGCCGCATCCTGTTGCGCCACAACCTTGTTGCCGTGCTGGCGCGAGTCTTTGTCGGTGGTGGTGCGGTCGTAGGTTTCGTAGGTGAACAGGAAGTTGCTGTTGTTCCACTGTTCACGCTTTTCCTGGAGCTTGCGGCTTTCCAGGCTGCTGAGGGTCAGGTTGCGGCTGGCGTCGAGTTTGACGTTGCGCCCGCTGACGTCGGTGGCGGCCAGGTTCAGGTCCTTGGCGCTGTGCAAGTCGATATCGCCCTGGCGGCTGTGCACGCCAGCGCGAGTGGCGTCGAGGCTGTCGGCGCGCACCTGGCCGCTGATATCAAGGTCGCCGGCCGAACTGATCTTCACCCCGTCAGTGCCTTGCACCTGCACGCCGCCCACGCGTACACCGGCGCCTTCGGCGGTGCTGATGATGTTGATGCGCCCGGCCTGCATGGCGCCGAACAGGCGCGCGTCGATGCGTTGGTCCTGGGTCTTGCTGGCCGGGTCCACCTGGCGTACCTGCCCGCTGGCGAAATCGACCTGGTTGCTGCCGACGGTGAGGTTCAATTGATCGCGGGCACTGAGGCGACCTTCGCTGTCGATGCGCGGCGCGATCAGGTTGATGGACCCTTCGCGGTTGTGCAGGCCCTGGCCTTGCACTGTCAGTTGGCCGTTGGCATCGCGGGTGCTCAAGGCTTGCAGCTTGCCGTCGTTGAGTTCAGGGCGGCCCACCACCAGGTTGGCATTGGGCGTGTTGATGAAACTGCCGCCATTCACCGAAATACCGTTAGGGTTGGCCAGCACGTAATCGGCCGCCTGGCCGAAAATCTCCTGGGCGCCGTTGAGGGTCGAGGCGTTGCGGCTGATCACTTCGTTGAGGATCACGCTCGCCGCCTGGCCCTGGAACTGCGGGTTGGCCGCCAGTTGCCCGGCAAGTTGGGACTGGCCAGCTTGCAAGGCGTTGTTCAACACCAGGCCCTGGCGGTCGACGTTGTAATCCAGGAACTGGTTATGGGACAGGCCACCGGCGTTCGGCGCGACGATGTTGACGATGGGGACGCCGCCCTGGTTTTGCAGCTGCGGCGTACCGCCAGGGCCTTCGACGACGGTCAAGCCTGCGGCGAGCGCGAGCTGCGGCAGCAGGAAGAGACTAGCGATGGCCCAGCGCAGTTTGCCCTGGGGTGAAAGGTGGAAGCTATGTGAAGTAGTCGGCATAAATAATCTCGCTCTGTGTTGGCTGATCCACGACGCGCGTTGTTCGTTGCAACGCTGCTGGGGTGGTCAGGTACGGCGGTGACTCAGGCTAAAAACAGGTATTGGCTCATCGGTGCACACTCATATCTGCAAGCTAAGGCGCGTCAGCCAGACCTCCGGCTCCTGGCGAAAACCTGTGGGGGTGTTGAGGTTGCGTTGGTAGTCGATGTCGAGCTGTACGTTCTTCCAGCTCAGGTTGAGCCCCGCGCTGGCGCCGCTCAGGCGTTGGCTCTGGGCGCCGTGTTCGTGCTTGACCCAGCCGTTGTCCAGGCCCAGGCGCGGGGTGAGCTTCACCGGCAAGTCAGTGTTGAGCGGCAGGCGCAAGGTGTTGCGCCAGACCGCGCCAATGGCACCGGAACTACTGTTTTCGCGGTAGCCGCGCACGGCCGAGTCGTCGGTGATCAGCAACTGTTCGATGGCGGGCAACGCATCCGGGCTGTACTGCACCGACAACTGGCTCTGCCACTGCCATGGCTGCGCTGCCCATTGGCCGTTGCGCCATTGGGTGAGGTTGGCGCGGTACTTTTGAAACTGCGCCTTGGGCCGGTTTTTCTGCACCTGGTCGGCATCGCGATCGGCGCCGAACCAGGTCAGGCCCTGGGCGTAATTGACGTCCAGGTTCCACACCGCGCTGTTGAGCCAGAACAGGTTCATGCCCGCTTCGGCTACGGTCAGCGTGGGGCTTTGGATGTCCAGGTGTACCTTCTGTAGGTAGCTGTCGACGTCTTTGTAGGCCAGTTGCAGGTTGGCGCTGAGTTGGTGGCCCTGGTCGCGCCACAACACACGGTCGCTACGCAGGCTGACCTGATCGGTGCGGCCACTGTTGTAAAACGTGGTGCGGCTGAGTTTGAACGGCGAGCGGTATTCGGCATGGCTGGCGAACAGGCTGTAGGTCCAGTAACCGTAGGGGATCGAGTAGAACAGGCTGTGGCTGCGGCTGTAGCGCGGCCCATGGTTGAGCGTGTCGCTGAAGCTCAGGTTGAGCGAGTCGTTGATTTGCAGCGGGCTGTCCAGGCTCAAGTTGATCGCATTGCGATCACGCCCGGTGCCGGCGCTGCCGAGGTTATCCACCCCCAGGCCCAGGGCCCAGCGCGAGGCACTGCTGCGCGAGCGCAGGATGATGCGCGACGCGCCCGCGGTGCTGCCTGGGGCGATGTCGGCCGTGAGGTCCACCGAGCGCAGGCGGTTGAGCTGGTCCAGGCCCTGCTCCAGATCTCGCAGGTTCAGTGGCTTGCCGAGCATCCCGGGGAATGCCCCACCCAATGACACCGGCAGGCTCTGGTCGGCCAGTTCGATGGCCTCCAGGTAGCCTTCTTCGACGTGAATATCCAGCGGTTGCCCGGCGGCGGGCGCGCTGATCAGGTAGGGGCGGCTGGCGATATAACCGGCCTCGACATACAGCCGCGTAATCTCGGCCAGCAGGCGGTTGATCTGGGTGACGCCCATGCAAGGCGCCACGTAGGGCTCGATGTGTTTGTCCAACTCGGCACGGCTGAACAGCGTGACCCCGGCCAGGCGCGTACCGCTCAAGGGCCAGCAGCGTTCGTCCTTGGCGATGTCTGTTGGCAAGGCCGGTGTGGCCGCTGGCGTACCGAAACTGCCACGTTGCATCTGGCGTTGGCGCTGCTCCAATTGTAATTGCTGCAGGTCGCGTTGCTGTTGCTGTTGCAAGCGCAGGGCTTCCTGGCCTGGCTGCGGCGCCTCGGCGCCAGCCACGGGCAGCGCCCACAGGCAGAGCAGGGCAATGCCCAGGTTCCGGGTACAACTCAAGTGTCCGGTTGAGAGCTGATTTGGCACTCGACATCCTTAACGTAGAAATACACACGATCCACACCGCACGAGCTAAACCTTGAACTCAGCGCAGACTTGCCCCACTTGAGTGAGTGCTGAACGGTTTGTTACATCGCCGTAGGATTTATTGCACATTCTGTAAGAAAAATCGTGTGATGCAGTGCTCAAATGCACAAATTCAGTGCGCGAATGGGCGTCCCAGCCCAAAAATCCTGATTTTTCAGGAGGCGGGAGGGGGCGGCGCGGTTTTGATTGTTGTCTGGGCTTCACCTAATCGGCGTGCCGCGGCGAGGAACTGAGTACCTTGCCCGGTTGCCAGATTAGGCTTTTGAATCCATTGGATATTCTGTAGCCTTGCGCAGCTTTAAGCTGTACCCGTGCTTGATGAACAAAAACACTTCGTCCGGCGGCGCCCGAAGGGCTCCTGAGCCGGTGGTACACTCGACTTTCGCGCTACTGCGCCTGCAGGTCTTGCGAACATGACGCACATTTCCGAACGCCTACTGGTTCAAGCTCACCTCGACGCCAAGCAGCCCAAGGTTCTCAGCGCTGCCGAAGAGGCGAGCCTGCGAACCGCCATTGCCGCCGAGCTCAAGGCTCAGGACGCGGTGCTGGTTGCCCACTTTTATTGCGACCCGGTGATTCAGGCCCTGGCCGAAGAAACCGGTGGTTGTGTTTCCGACTCCCTGGAGATGGCGCGCTTTGGTGCCGCTCACCCGGCCAAAACCGTATTGGTGGCTGGCGTGCGCTTCATGGGCGAGACCGCCAAGATCCTTACGCCTGAAAAACGCATCCTGATGCCTACCCTGGAAGCCACGTGCTCCCTGGACCTGGGTTGCCCGGTGGATGAGTTTTCCGCGTTCTGCGATCAGCACCCCGAGCGCACCGTGGTGGTCTATGCCAACACCTCGGCGGCGGTCAAAGCTCGGGCGGATTGGGTGGTGACTTCCAGCTGCGCGCTGGAAATTGTCGAAAGCCTGATGGACAACGGCGAGACCATTATCTGGGGCCCGGACAAACACCTGGGCACCTACATCCAGCGCCAGACCGGTGCCGATATGCTGCTGTGGGACGGTGCCTGCATCGTCCACGAAGAATTCAAGTCCAAGCAGCTCGAAGACATGAAGGCGTTGTACCCGGATGCGGCAATCCTGGTGCACCCGGAGTCACCGACTTCGGTGATCGAATTGGCTGACGCGGTGGGTTCCACCAGCCAACTGATCGCTGCGGCGCAACGCTTGCCGAACAAGACCTTTATCGTCGCGACCGACCGCGGCATCTTCTACAAGATGCAGCAGTTGTGCCCGGACAAAGTCTTTGTCGAAGCGCCTACCGCCGGTAACGGTGCAGCCTGTCGCAGTTGCGCGCACTGCCCGTGGATGGCAATGAACACACTGGAGCGTACGTTGCAGTGTTTGCGTGAGGGCAGTAATGAGATCTTCGTGGAGCCGGCGGTGATTCCGCAGGCGGTACGACCGCTCAAGCGCATGCTCGACTTTACCCAGGCAGCACGATTGAAACTGGCCGGCAACGCCTGAACACAAATCAAAATGTGGGAGCTGGCTTGCCTGCGATAGCGGTGTAACAGTCACAGGTGTTTTTGACTGCAACACCGCTATCGCAGGCAAGCCAGCTCCCACAGTTGATCTGTGATGCGCTTGAGTTACTTCTTTTGCTTCGGGATCCGCACCAACTGCGTATCCGAATAGATGTCATGCCAGCTGCGTTTGTGTTTATCGAACAACGACCAGATAAATCCCAACCCCACGCACAGCCATGACGCAATCGACACCACAAAACGCAGCAGTGCCTGCCACAGGCTGATCCGCGACCCGTCGGCGTTTTGCACGCGCACGCCCCACACCTGCATGCCCAGGGTTTGCCCTGAATGCGTCCAGAACTTGGCGAAGAACCCGAAAAGCACGAACAGCAGGATCGTGGACAGCAACGGGTCACCGTCCAGCGCGCCGGATTCGGTGAGCATGCGCATCTTCGCTTCGCCCACGAAGGCGATCCACACCAGCTTGTAGATAAATGCGGTGACGATCAGCAGTGCGGTACATAAAAGAAAGTCGTAGAACATCGCTGCCAGGCGGCGGCCCAGGCCAACGGCGGGGAATTCGCCCTGGGGGCTCAACAGGGGTTTGGACATGGCAGGGCTCTCTGGAGAAAGCACGCAGTTTACGCAATGGCGCCCATAAAAAAGCCCCTGATGTCATATCAGGGGCTTTTTGTCGCAGGTAAGGGTCAGGCTTCTGCGTGGACTTCGTCAGCCTGCATGCCTTTCTGGCCCTGCACAGCGACGAAAGTCACTTTCTGGCCTTCCTTCAGGCTCTTGAAGCCATTGCCCTGAATAGCGCGGAAATGCACGAACAGATCCGGGCCGCTTTCAGGAGTGATAAAACCAAAGCCTTTTTCGTCGTTGAACCACTTGACGGTACCGCTCTGACGCTCAGCCATTTTCTTCTTTCCTTTGACGCTAAAAATTAATGACAGCCCCTTTCAAACGAAAGAGTACTGGGCTGGGTTGCAGGAAAGTAAGAGACGTCGAACGGGTTGTAGCAAACTACTTGAGCTACTGCCCAGGTCCAGGTTCCAAGCGACCCATGCAAACACAGTGGGCAAACTCTACGCCAACTAATATGAAAAAAACAAGCCCTTGTGCAGGCCCTGATTTTACTGGGGGTCATGACACTTTGTTGAATGTTCTGATACTGGCTTATTCGATAGATCTATTCACTTGTTATAGGGCCTCAGCTATAAAAAGCCTATCGTGAATGCACTGTTTTATGGCGGTTGCGTTACAGTTTAGTGCACGTTAACGCAACCGCGTTACTTATAGAAACAGTCAATCAGCCACGGTAGTAACGTTGCGGAACAAATGGCATTTTACTTACACGCAGTGGCACCTTTTTCCCACGTACCATTGCGCAAACTTCGGTATCCAGTGCGACAAATGCGCTGTCCAGGTAACCCATTGCCAGAGGGCCGCCCAAGGTTGGACCAAAGCCCCCGCTGCAGACGCTGCCGATAACCGTACCTTGTGCATCGACAATTTCAGCGCCTTCACGCACCGGGGTACGCTCCTGCGGCAGCAGGCCTACGCGTTTGCGCGCCACACCGGTTTGCTGCTGAGTGAAGATGCGGTCGGCGCCAGGGAAGCCGCCGGCCCGTGCGCCATCGGCACGCCGAGCCTTGGAAATCGCCCACAGCAGGCTGGCTTCGATTGGCGTGGTGTCGGTGTTCATGTCGTGGCCGTACAAACACAAGCCGGCTTCCAGGCGTAGCGAATCGCGAGCGCCCAGGCCGATCGCCTGCACTTCGGTTTCGGCCAGCAGGCTGCGGGCCAGGCTCTCGGCATTGGCGGCCGGCACGGAGATTTCAAAACCGTCTTCACCGGTGTAGCCGGAGCGGCTGACGTAGCAGTCCACGCCCAGCAAACGCAGGGTGGCGAATTGCATGAAGGTCATCTGAGTGACTTCAGGGGCCAGGCGCGCCAATACTTTCACTGCCGCAGGGCCTTGCAGGGCCAGCAGGGCGCGTTCTTCGAACAGCGGTTCGATGGTGCATTGGTCGCCGATATGTGTACGCAGGTGCGCCAGGTCCTGGTCCTTGCAGGCGGCGTTGACCACCAGGAACAATTCGTCGTTGCCCAGGTTGGCGACCATCAGGTCGTCGAGGATGCCGCCTTGCTCATTGGTGAACATCGCATAGCGCTGCATGCCTACTGGCAGGTCGATGATATCGACGGGCACCAGGGTCTCCAGAGCCTTGGCGGCATTCGCGCCAGTGAGACGAATCTGGCCCATGTGGGAGACGTCGAACAACCCGGCCTGTTCACGGGTATGCAGGTGTTCCTTCATCACGCCCAATGGATACTGCACCGGCATGTCGTAGCCGGCGAAGGGCACCATGCGTGCGCCCAGTTCCAGGTGCAGGGCATGCAATGGGGTTTTCAACAGGGTTTCGGTGGACATATTCAACTCCTGAAAAACGTGCCGACGCGCTTGTGGGCGTCAGCACTCGATAATGTTGACCGCCAAACCGCCACGGGCGGTTTCCTTGTATTTGCTTTTCATGTCGGCGCCCGTCTGGCGCATGGTGCGGATGACCTTGTCGAGGGACACAAAGTGCTGCCCGTCGCCACGCAGGGCCATGCGCACCGCATTGATCGCCTTCACCGAGCCCATGGCATTGCGCTCGATGCACGGCACCTGCACCAGCCCGCCAATTGGGTCGCAGGTCAGGCCGAGGTTGTGTTCCATGCCGATCTCGGCGGCGTTTTCCACTTGGGACACGCTGCCGCCCAGCACTTCGCAGAGTGCGCCTGCGGCCATGGAACAGGCCACGCCGACTTCGCCCTGGCAACCGACTTCGGCGCCTGAGATCGAAGCGTTTTCCTTGTACAAAATGCCGATGGCGGCCGCGGTGAGCAAAAAGCGCACTACGCCGTCTTCGTTCGCGCCGGGGATAAAACGCATGTAGTAATGCAGCACGGCGGGAATGATCCCGGCCGCGCCGTTGGTGGGCGCGGTGACCACGCGCCCGCCATTGGCGTTTTCTTCGTTGACCGCCAGCGCATACAGGTTGACCCAATCGAGCACCGACAGCGGGTCGCGCAGCGCCGACTCCGGGTTCTTGCACAACTGCCTGTGCAAGGCCGCTGCCCGGCGCTTGACCTTCAAGCCTCCGGGCAAGATGCCTTCGTTGCGACAGCCGGCATCGACGCAATCCTGCATGACCTGCCAGATCTTCAACAAACCGCTGCGGGTTTCGGCTTCCGGGCGCCAGGCACTTTCATTGGTCAGCATCACCTGGCTGATAGACAGGCCATAGGTGGTGCAGTGGCCGAGCAAGTCCTTGGCGTGTTTGAACGGGAAGGTCAGGGGGGTAGCGTCTTCGACGATACGGTCGGCGCCCGCCGCGTCTTCATCCACCACGAAACCGCCACCGACCGAGTAGTACTCGCGGCTGCGGGTCTGGATGCCGGCGGCGTCAAAGGCACGAAAGATCATGCCGTTGGGATGATAGGCAAGGGGCTTGCGGATCATCGCCAGGTGTTCTTTCTCGTTGAACGCAATGCTGTGTTCGCCGAGCAGGTTGAGGCGCCCGTCACTGCGCATCTGCGCCAGGCGTGCTGCCACGGTTTCGGTATTCACGGTGTCCGGGTGTTCGCCTTCCAGGCCCAGCAACACAGCCTTGTCGCTGCCGTGGCCTTTGCCGGTGGCGCCCAGTGATCCGTAGAGTTCCACCTTGATGCCGGTGGTGGCCTCCAGCAGGTTGTCACGCTTGAGCCCCTCGACGAATCGGGCAGCGGCACGCATCGGGCCGACGGTGTGGGAACTGGAGGGGCCGATGCCAATCTTGAACAGGTCGAACACGCTAAGGGACATGGTTGTTCTCCGGTTTCTTATTATTTTCTGAAAGCCGACTCGGTCAATGTGGGAGCCGGGCTTGCCCGCGATAACGGTGGGTCAGGCAACATCACTGTCGGCTGATACACCGCTATCGCAGGCAAGCCAGCTCCCACACTGGCCGCGTATCTCTCGTCAGATCAGGCGTAGCTCTCGATAGAAGGGCACGCACACACCAGGTTGCGATCGCCAAACACGTTGTCGACCCGGCCAACCGGTGGCCAGTACTTGCTTTCGATCAACGACGCTACCGGGTACACCGCTTGTTCACGGCTGTATGGGTGGCTCCATTCTCCCACCAGTTCCGCAGCCGTGTGCGGCGCGTTCTTGAGGGGGTTGTCGTCTTTGTCGAGGGTGCCGTTTTCTACCGCGCGGATCTCTTCGCGGATGGCGATCATGGCGTCGCAGAAGCGGTCCAGCTCTTCCTTGGATTCACTTTCGGTGGGCTCGATCATCAAGGTGCCGGCCACCGGGAACGACATGGTCGGCGCATGGAAACCAAAATCGATCAGGCGCTTGGCCACGTCGTCCACGCTGATGCCGCTGCTGTCTTTCAACGGGCGCAGGTCCAGGATGCATTCGTGGGCCACCAGGCCATTGCTGCCGGTGTACAGCACCGGGTAGTGCTCTTCCAGGCGACGGGAAATGTAGTTGGCATTCAGGATCGCCAACTGCGACGCACGCTTGAGGCCGGCGCCGCCCATCATGCTGATGTACATCCAGGTGATCGGCAGAATGCTCGCGCTGCCGAACGGCGCAGCGCACACCGCGCCTTCCTTGCGTTCCATGGCGGCATGGCCGGGCAGGAATGGCGTGAGGTGCGACTTGACGCCAATCGGGCCAACGCCCGGGCCGCCACCGCCGTGGGGAATGCAGAAGGTTTTGTGCAGGTTCAGGTGGGACACATCGCCGCCGAACTTGCCCGGTGCGCACAGGCCGACCATGGCGTTCATGTTGGCGCCGTCGATGTACACCTGGCCGCCGTTGTCATGAATGATCCCGCAGATTTCGCGAATACCTTCCTCGAACACGCCGTGGGTAGAGGGGTAGGTGATCATCAGTGCTGCGAGGTGCTCGCGGTGCTCGATGGCCTTGGCGCGCAGGTCTTCGATGTCGACGTTGCCGCGTGCATCGCAAGCGGTGACCACCACGCGCATGCCGGCCATGTTGGCGGTCGCAGGGTTGGTACCGTGGGCTGACGACGGGATCAGGCAGATGTCGCGACGTTCTTCGCCACGGCTCTGGTGATAGGCACGGATGGCCAAGAGGCCGGCGTACTCACCCTGGGAACCGGCGTTGGGTTGCAGGGAGATCGCGTCGTAACCGGTGGCCGCGCAGAGCATGGCTTCCAGTTCGCTGGTCAGTTGCTGGTAGCCGGCGCTTTGCGCGGCGGGGGCGAACGGGTGCAGGGCACCGAATTCGGCCCAGGTCACCGGGATCATTTCGCTGGCGGCGTTGAGCTTCATGGTGCACGAGCCCAGCGGGATCATGGTGCGGTCCAGGGCCAGGTCCTTGTCGGCCAGCTTGCGCAGGTAGCGCATCAGCTCGGTTTCCGAGTGATAACGGTTGAACACCGGGTGGCTGAGGATCGGCGACTGACGCAGCAATGCGCTTGGCAGGGTGCTTTCGGTTGCAGCAAAGGCTGGCAGGGTTTTGCCGTCGGCGAAGATGGCCCACAAGGCTTGGATATCGGCCTGGGTGGTGGTTTCGTCGACCGACAGGCCTACGCGCTCGCCATCTACCACACGCAAGTTGATGCGCTGGGCGCGGGCCTTGTCGTGCAGGGCTGCGGTGTGGGCGAGGGTGTGGATTGTCAGGGTGTCGAAGAAGTGTGCCTGCTCGACTTTCTGGCCCAGGGCAGTCAAACCCTTGGCCAGGATCGCGGTCAGTTGGTGAATGCGCTGGGCGATCTGCGTCAGGCCCTTGGGGCCGTGGTACACGGCGTACATGCTGGCGATATTGGCCAGCAGCACTTGGGCAGTGCAGATGTTGCTGGTGGCTTTCTCGCGGCGGATATGTTGCTCGCGGGTTTGCATGGCCAGGCGCAGGGCCGGCTTGCCGAAGCGGTCGACGGAAACACCGACCAGACGGCCTGGCATGTCGCGCTTGAACGCATCCTTGGTGGAGAAGTACGCCGCGTGCGGGCCACCGAAGCCCAGTGGCACGCCAAAGCGTTGTGCGCTGCCAATGGCGACGTCGGCGCCGAATTCACCCGGCGGCGTCAGCAGGGTCAGGGCCAGCAGGTCGGCGGCCACGGCGACCAGTGCGTTGGCGGCGTGGAAACGTTCGGTCAGTTCGCGATAGTCGAACACATCGCCGTTGCTGGCCGGGTATTGCAGCAGGGCGCCGAAGAACGGGCTGACGTCGGTCAGTTCGCGCTCATCGCCCACTACTACATCGATGCCCAGTGGTTCGGCGCGAGTGCGCAGGACGTCGAGGGTTTGTGGGTGGCTGTGCACCGAAGCGAAGAACGCGTTGCTGCTTTTGTTCTTGCTCAGGCGCTTGCAGAAGGTCATGGCTTCGGCGGCGGCCGTGGCTTCGTCGAGCAAGGAGGCGTTGGCGATCGGCAGGCCGGTGAGGTCGCTGATCAGGGTCTGGAAATTCAGCAGGGCTTCCAGGCGGCCTTGGGAAATCTCGGGTTGATACGGCGTGTAGGCGGTGTACCAGGCCGGGTTTTCCAGCAGGTTGCGCAGGATCGGCGACGGCGTATGGCAGTTGTAGTAGCCCTGGCCGATGTAGGTCTTGAACAGTTGGTTCTGGCTGGCGATGGCCTTGATCTTGGCCAGGGCCTCGGCTTCGCTCAGGCCGTCTTCCAGGCCGAGCACGCTGGTGCCCTTGATGCTTTCCGGGATGACGCTGGCGCTCAGGGCTTCGAGGGAATCAAACCCCAGGCTGGCGAGCATTTGCTGCTCATCTTCCTGGCGCGGGCCGATGTGGCGGGCGATGAATTCGTTGGCGGTGGTCAGATTAACGGTCATGGCGCGCTCCTCAGGCTTCAGCGTTGGCTTTGATCAGGCGGTCGTACGCATCCTGATCCAACAGCTTAGCCACTGCATCGGCATCGGCGGGTTTAAAGCGGAAGAACCAGCCTTCGCCCATCGGGTCTTCGTTGACCAGTTCCGGGCTGCCATCGAGCTTGTCGTTGACTTCGAGGACTTCACCGTCCAACGGCATGTACACACCACTGGCGGCCTTGACCGACTCCACGGTGGAGGCTTCGGCGCCCTTGGTATAAGCCTGCAACTCCGGCAGTTGCACGAAAACCACGTCACCCAGCGCGTTCTGCGCAAAAGCGGTGATACCCACGGTGACGCTGCCATCGGCTTCGGCGCGCAGCCATTCGTGATCTTCAGTGAAACGCAACTCGCTCATGGAAACTCCTCAGGGCCAGAATCGTCTGGTGGACGGGATTGGAATAATGGGGAGTTGCTTAGCAATATCGCGGCCAACGTTATTAAGCCGTTATAAATCAATGGGTTAATAAATTTCGCTATAAAGTCCGAGCAGTGAGCTGTAGCGATTTCGCTACAGTCAGGTGCGTGAAAAAAAGCCTATGTGGATCAAAGCCTTGCATGGCACGCAAAAAACAGGGCTGTAGCGATATCGTTACGCTGTAGCGCTTTCAGTACACGGAATGTCGTTCTCAGACCAAATCTGTAATGCGGTTTCTGTGGGGGCTTGCCTGCGATAGCGGTCTACCCGTCACTAAGGAGTTGGATGACCCGACGCTATCGCAGGGCAAGCCAGCTCCCACAGTTGAACCGCGTTTATTCCGTCAGGGTTTGTTGGGAATGCCGTATTTGCGCAGGCGATGGGCGATAGCCGTGTGGGAGGTTTGCAGCCGGCTGGCCAGTTGGCGGGTCGAGGGGTAGCGGCTGTAGAGGCTTTCCAGCAGGCTGCGCTCGAAATCTTCCACGGCCTGTTCAAGGCTGTCGACTTCACCATCGCTCTGGCGCGCCACGGAGGTGCCGGCGATGTCCAGGTCACCGATGTCCACCAGGCTGCTTTCGCAGATGGCGGCAGCGCGGAAGATCACGTTTTGCAACTGCCGCACGTTGCCCGGCCAGTGGTTGCCCAGCAGGGCTGGATAGGTACCCGGCGCCAGGCGGCAGACCGGGCGCTGGATCTGCGCGCAGGCTTGCTGCATGAAGTAGCGCGCCAGCAGCAGGATGTCCTGGCCGCGTTCACGCAAGGGCGGCACGGCGACGTTGAGCACGTTAAGGCGGTAAAACAGATCTTCGCGAAAGGTGCCTTCGCTGACCATCTTTTCCAGGTCGCGGTGGGTGGCGCTGAGGATGCGCACATTGACCTTCACTTCGCGGTCGCCACCCACGCGGCGAAAGCTACCGTCATTGAGAAAACGCAGCAGCTTGGCTTGCAGATACGGCGACATCTCACCGATCTCATCGAGGAACACCGTGCCCTGGTTGGCCAGCTCCATCAGCCCTGGTTTGCCACCGCGTTGCGCGCCGGTAAAGGCGCCAGGGGCATAGCCGAACAATTCACTTTCGGCGAGATTTTCCGGCAGTGCCGCGCAGTTCAATGCCAGAAACGGCGCACTGTGGCGCGCACTGATGGCGTGGCAGGCGCGGGCCACCAGCTCTTTGCCGGTACCGGTTTCGCCTTGGATCAGCAGCGGTGCATCCAGTGCCGCCACCCGTTGCGCCCGCGCCTTGAGCGTGCGGATCGCCGGGGACTCGCCCAGCAGCGCATCAAACCCTTCGGCATGGTCATGGTGCAGCGCCGACAGTTGTTCGCCGATGCGGTTGGGCTGGTAGAGGGTGAGCAGGGCGCCGGCGTCGGTGATCGGCGTGGCGCCCAGCAGCAAGGTCTGGCCGTTCACGCTGATCTCGCGCAACGGCAAGCGAAAGCCCTGGTCCAGCAAGGTTTCCAGTAAGGCCGGATCATCGAACAGCTCGGCGATGCTTTCGCCGGCCGGTTCACGCCCGTACAAGGCGATCAGCGCCGGATTGGCCAGCAGGATCTTGCCTGCACTGTCCAGGGCCAGCACCGGGTCGGTCATGGCCGCCAGCAGGGCGTCGAGTTGCAAGTGGCGACGCTGGCCCGGAAGGATGTCGACGACCTTTACCGCTTGCACGCCGTGCACGCTGAACAACGCGTCGCGCAGTTCTTCGAGCACTTCGGCGCTGAGGGTCGGCGCATCGATATAGACATTGGGCGGCACCATCTCCACCGCATCCAGATTGAGATTGCGCCCACCGAGCAAGGCCAGGACTTCCTGGGTGATGCCGACGCGGTCGATGAAGCTGACGTGGATACGCATGGGGCGGATCTTGATTCTGGAGTGCTGAGGGTGGCCAGTATGCCTTGGAGCCGGTGGAGATCAAAATGTGGGAGCTGGCTTGCCTGCGATGGCGGTGGGTCAGTTACCGAAAATATCGTCTGACACGTCGCTATCGCAGGCAAGCCAGCTCCCACATTCGATTGGGGGGCAGGTTATTCCAGGTGTTCGGGTTTGACTGGGTCGCCGGATTTCATACCCAACTGCTGGCGCACATCCTCAAACATCAGATCGTAATGCTTGTGCTGTGAACCGACGCTGCTATGGGTCTTGGGAATGCCGTATTTTTCGACAATCTTGGTCACATTGCTGGCGAAGTTATAGGCCTGGTCCTTGGGCAGGAAAAACGTTTCCTTCATGTCCTTGCCCTGGATGCTGCCATGCAGGGTGAACTGCATGCCTTTGCCTTCGCGGTCATCCGTGACGACTTCGTAGTCCAGGCACAGGTCGTAGCTGACATCGTCCTTGTTCAGCGCGTGTCGCTCGATATGCAAGTGGCCGGGTTCAAAGATAGCCATAGGCGTTTCTCCTCAACTTCACAGGTAGGTGATGCCAGGTTTTGCCGTGCTGATGCGCGTGCCGGCGCTGCCCTGGACGATGGCTTCGATGTCCGAGAGTGAACCGATCACCGCGGTTTTGCCAGTCTGACGGGCGAACTCGCAGGCGGCTTGTACCTTGGGGCCCATGGAGCCAGCGGCGAAGCCGAGTTTTTCCATATCGTCGGGGTGGGCCTGGCCGATGGCCTTCTGGGTGGGCTTGCCGAAGTCGATAAAGGCGGCGTTGACGTCGGTGGCGATCACCAGCAAATCGGCCTCCAGTTGCGTGGCCAGCAAGGAGGAACACAAGTCTTTGTCGATCACCGCTTCAATGCCGCGCAGCTTGCCGTCTTCGCCATACATGGTGGGGATGCCGCCACCACCGGCGCAGATCACGATGGCTTTTTTCTCCAGCAGCCACTTGATCGGGCGAATTTCAAAGATGCGTTTGGGACGCGGGCTGGCGACTACACGGCGGTATTTGTCGCCGTCGGGCGCGATGGCCCAACCTTTTTCGGCGGCGAGCTTCTCGGCTTCGGCTTTGGGGTACACAGGGCCGATAGGCTTGGTGGGGTTCTGGAAGGCCGGGTCCTTGGCGTCGACTTCGACCTGGGTGAGCAGGGTGGCGAACGGCACTTCGAAGTCCAGCAGGTTGCCCAGTTCCTGTTCGATGATGTAGCCGATCATGCCCTCGGTCTCGGCGCCCAGCACGTCCAGCGGGTAAGGCGAGACGCTGGTGTAGGCCGCCGCCTGCAATGACAGCAGGCCGACTTGCGGGCCATTGCCGTGGGCGATCACCAGTTCGTTGCCGGGGTGGATCTTGGCGATCTGTTCGGTGGCGATGCGGATATTGGCGCGTTGGTTGTCTGCGGTCATGGGTTCACCACGACGCAGGAGGGCGTTGCCGCCCAGGGCTACGACGATGCGCATACAGAATGTCCTTCTAGAATGATCGTTCCCACGCTCTGCGTGGGAATGCCCCACCGGACGCTCTGCGTCCGCTCTTGTGGCGCAGAGCGCCACTGGCTGCATTCCCACGCGGAGCGTGGGAACGATCAGAGTGGGGTTAGATATCCGCCAACGCCGACACCAGAATCGCCTTGATGGTATGCATGCGGTTTTCCGCCTGCTCGAAGGCGATATTGGCCGGCGACTCGAACACCTCTTCGGTCACTTCCACGCCATTGGCCAGGTGCGGATAGCGTGCCGCGATGTCCTTGCCGACCTTGGTTTCACTGTTGTGGAACGCCGGCAGGCAATGCATGAATTTCACCCGAGGGTTGCCCGAGGCTTTCATCATCTTGGCGTTGATCTGGTACGGCAGCAGTTGCTCGATGCGCTCGTCCCACGCTTCCACCGGTTCGCCCATGGACACCCAGATATCGGTGTGGATGAAGTCCACGCCCTTCACGGCTTCTTTCGGGTCTTCGGTGATGGTGATGCGTGCACCGCTTTCCTCGGCAAAGGCCTGGCATTGCTTGATGAAATCTTCATGGGGCCACAGCGCTTTCGGCGCGCCGATGCGCACGTCCATGCCGAGCTTGGCGCCGATCATCAGCAGCGAGTTGCCCATGTTGTAGCGGGCGTCCCCGAGGTACGCGTAGCTGATGTCATGCAGCGGCTTGTCGCTGTGTTCGCGCATGGTCAGGGTGTCGGCGATCATCTGGGTCGGGTGGAATTCGGCGGTGAGGCCGTTGAACACCGGCACACCGGCGAACTTGGCCAGCTCTTCGACGATTTCCTGCTCAAAACCACGGTACTCGATGGCATCGAACATCCGGCCCAACACGCGGGCGGTGTCTTTCATGCTTTCTTTGTGGCCGATCTGCGACGACACCGGGTCGATGTAGGTGACGTGGGCGCCCTGGTCATGGGCCGCGACTTCGAAGGCACAGCGAGTGCGGGTCGAGGTTTTTTCGAAGATCAGCGCGATGTTCTTGCCCTGCAAGTGCGGACGCTCGGTGCCGGTGTATTTGGCGCGTTTGAGGTCGCGGGACAGGTCCAGCAGGTAATGCAGCTCGCGGGTAGTGTGGTGCATCAGCGACAGCAGGCTGCGGTTGCGCATATTGAAAGCCATGATGGAATCTCCTTAATAGTCGATAGGGTCGCGGATGATCGGGCAGGTCATGCAGTGGCCGCCGCCACGGCCACGGCCGAGTTCACCGGCGCTGATGGTGATCACTTCCACACCGGCCTTGCGCAGCAGGGTGTTGGTGTAGGTGTTGCGGTCGTAGCCAATCACCACGCCCGGTTCCACGGCCACCACGTTGTTGCCGTCATCCCATTGCTCGCGTTCGGCGGCGAAGCTGTTGCCGCCGGTCTCGACGACACGTAGCGCCTTGAGGTTGAGCGCTGCGGCCACGGTTTCGAGGAAGTTGGTTTTCTCGCGCTGGATGTCGATGCCGTGGGGCTTGCTCTCGTCAGGGCGCAGGGTGAACGGCACGATCTGGTTGACCACTTCGGGGAAGACGGTGACCAGGTCGCGGTCGCAGAAGCTGAACACGGTGTCCAGGTGCATCGCGGCGCGGGATTTGGGCAGGCCGGCAACAATGACGCGTTCCACGGCTTTGTTCTGGAACAGGTTGCGCGCCAGTTGGCCGATGGCCTGGTGGGAGGAGCGCTCACCCATGCCGATCAACACCACGCCATTGCCAATCGGCATCACGTCGCCGCCTTCCAGCGTCGCGGCGCCATGTTCCTGGTCGGGGTCGCCGTACCAGATCTGGAAGTCCGCGTTGGTGAACTCAGGGTGGAATTTATAGATGGCGCTGGTCAGCAGGGTTTCCTGACGGCGCGCCGGCCAGTACATCGGGTTGAGCGTCACGCCGCCGTAGATCCAGCAAGTGGTGTCGCGGGTGAACTGGGTATTGGGCAGCGGCGGCAGGATGAAACTGGCGTGGCCGAGAAAATCGCGGAACATCTCGATGGTCTTGCCACCGAAGCTGCTCGGCAGGTCGTCGGCCGATACGCCGCCAATCAGGTATTCGCTGATTTTGCGCGGCTCCAGGCTGCGCAGCCACGAGCCGACTTCATCGACCAGGCCCAGGCCTACCGTGTTGGCGGTGATCTTGCGCTCCAGGATCCAGTCCAGCGCTTCGGGGTTGGCGACGATGTCGGTGAGCAGGTTGTGCATTTCCAGCACATCAATGTCCCGCTCGCGCATCTTGGTCACGAAGTCGAAGTGGTCGCGCTTGGCCTGGGCCACCCACAGCACGTCATCAAACAGCAGCTCGTCGCAGTTGTTGGGGGTCAGCCGCTGGTGGGCCAAACCTGGGGAGCACACCATGACTTTGCGCAGTTTGCCGGCTTCGGAATGTACGCCGTACTTCACTTTTTCCGTGGTCATTACAGATCCTCCAGTGAACAACAATTACAGGGTCAGGAAGCCGTCGTAGAGCCCATAGGCCGCCACCAGGGCGCCAATGACCACTGCGGCGAAAATCAGCTTCTCGACGGGGGTGAAAATCGGTTTGCCCAGTTCACGCTTGGCCTTGGCGAACAGGATCGCGCCAGGGGCGTAGAGCAGGGCGGAGAGCAGCAGGTATTTGGTGCCGCCGGCATACAGCAGCCAGATCGCGTAGATCAGGGCGACGGCGCCGATGAACAGGTCTTTCCTGCGCTCTTTGAGGGCGTTCTCGTAGGTTTCGCCACGCACCGCCAGCAGCAGGGCATAGGCCGCCGACCACAGGTAAGGCACCAGGATCATCGAGGTGGCGAGGTAGATCAGTGACAGGTAAGTGCTGGCGAAAAACAGCGTGATCACCAGGAATATCTGCACCATTGCGTTGGTCAGCCACAGGGCGTTGACCGGCACGTGGTTGGCGTTCTCCTTGCGCAGGAACTCCGGCATGGTGTGGTCCTTGGCGGCGGCGAACATGATCTCCGCACACAGCAGCACCCAGGACAGCAACGCGCCGAGCAACGAGATGATCAAGCCGACGCTGATCAGCACCGCGCCCCAGTGGCCCACCACATGCTCCAGCACGGCGGCCATCGACGGGTTCTGCAGCTTGGCCAGTTCCGGCTGGGTCATGATCCCCAGGGACAGCACGTTCACCAGCATCAGGAACAGCAGCACAGTGATAAAGCCGATCACGGTGGCCTTGCCCACGTCACTGCGTTTCTCGGCACGGGACGAGAAGATGCTCGCGCCTTCGATGCCGATAAACACCCACACGGTGACCAGCATCATGTTGCGCACCTGGTTCATCACACTGCCCAGGTCCGGGTTTTTCACGCCCCAGATGTCGGCGGTGAAGATGTCCAGCTTGAACGCGAACAGCGCGATGAGCACGAACAGCAGCAGCGGCACCACCTTGGCGACGGTGGTTACCAGGTTAATGAACGCGGCTTCCTTGATGCCGCGCAGCACCAGGAAATGCACGGCCCACAACAGCACTGACGCAGCGATCACCGCCGTCGGGGTATTGCCCTCGCCAAAGACCGGGAAGAAATAGCCCAAGGTGCTGAACAGCAACACGAAGTAGCCGACGTTGCCCAGCCAGGCGCTGATCCAGTAACCCCAGGCAGATGAAAAACCCATGTAGTCGCCGAAACCGGCCTTGGCGTAGGCGTATACCCCGCCGTCGAGGTCAGGCTTGCGGTTGGCGAGGGTCTGGAACACGAAGGCGAGGGTCAGCATGCCGATGGCGGTAATTACCCAGCCGATCAACACTGCACCGACATCGGCGCTGGCGGCCATGTTTTGTGGCAGTGAAAAGATGCCGCCGCCAATCATCGAGCCGACGACAAGTGCGACCAGGGCGCCTAATCGAAGTTTTCCGGGAGTTTCAGACATTGCATGACTCCAATGCAGGAGAAGAGAGACCACAGAATAATTCCGTGCGCTAATCAAACAGCTGACTCAGATCACTTCATTGGCACATTCCATTGTGAATTAACGACTTAGGGTGAGGTTTTGCGGGCAAGAAAATCCCGCAAAGACCCTGGGTAGAGCGCTCTCTGCTTTATGGTTAATCAATTGGTTGGGGCATGGGTGTTGACGCTAGTTCTTATTTGCGGATGTGCAAATTTTTTGTGCGTTGTTTGACGAGTACTTCATAATTGACGTATTTAAATTCTAAATAAGCCTAAACTTCGTACCTTTACATATCCTTATGTTATGACAACGTCATTAATTTGAATTACTTGCGTGCGCAGTTGTCGGCCAACCGTTTATTTCGAGGAAACTGCATGACCCAACCCGCCCTGAAACTCCGGCTCAGTGCCCTGATTGCCCTGGTGGTGGGCTCGATGATTGGCGGCGGCATCTTTTCATTGCCGCAGAACATGGCCGCCCGTGCCGAAGTGGGCGCCATCTTGATCGGCTGGGCGATCACCGCCATCGGCATGCTGACCCTGGCCTTTGTGTTCCAGACGTTGGCGAACCGTAAGCCCGAACTGGACTCCGGGGTATATGCCTACGCCAAGGCGGGTTTTGGCGATTACATGGGCTTTTCATCCGCTTGGGGTTACTGGATCAGTGCGTGGATGGGCAACGTCGGTTATTTCGTCTTGCTGTTCAGCACCCTCGGCTACTTTTTTCCGGCGTTCGGCCAGGGCAATACACCGCTCGCCATCGGCTGCGCGTCGCTGTTGCTGTGGGCGGTGCATTTTCTGGTGATGCGCGGAATCAAAGAGGCGGCGTTCATCAACCAGGTGACGACGGTGGCGAAGATCGTGCCGTTGCTGATGTTTATCGTGATCGCCGGCGTTGCATTCAAGGCGGATATTTTCACTCGCGATATCTGGGGCCTGGGCAATCCGCAGATGGGCAGCGTGGTCGAGCAGGTGCGCCATATGATGTTGGTCACGGTGTTCGTATTTATCGGGATCGAAGGCGCCAGTGTGTACTCGGCGCGGGCGCAGAAACGTTCGGACGTGGGGCGCGCCACGGTGATTGGTTTTGTGGGCGTGCTGGCCCTGTTGGTGCTGGTAAATGTGCTGTCCCTGGGCATCATGAGCCAACCGGAGCTGGCGCAATTGCAGAACCCGTCCCTGGCCGGTGTGTTGGAGCATATCGTCGGGCCTTGGGGCGCGGTATTGATCAGTATCGGCCTGGCGGTTTCGCTGCTCGGCGCGTTGCTCTCCTGGGCGCTGCTGTGCGCGGAAATCCTCTATGCCACCGCCCAGGACAAGACCATGCCGGCGTTCCTGAAGAAGGAAAATGCCAATCAGGTGCCGGTCAACGCACTGTGGCTGACCAACGTGATGATCCAGGCATTCCTGGTGATCACGCTGTTTTCAGCCAGCACCTACACCACTCTGATCTACCTGGCGTCCTCGATGATCCTGGTGCCTTACTTGTGGTCGGCGGCCTATGCGGTGCTGTTGAGCGCGCGCGGCGAAACCTATGCAGGCTGGCAGCGTCGGCGCATGAAAGATCTGCTGGTGGGGCTGGTTGCCCTCGGTTATGCGATCTGGCTGCTGTATGCGGGGGGCTTGAAGTACTTGCTGCTGTCGGCGTTGCTGTACGCACCGGGTGTGATCCTGTTTGCCCTGGCCAAGCGCGAGCAGGGCCAACCCTTGTTTACCACCGTGGAAAAAGGCATTTTCAGCGGCGTGATCGCGGGCGCCGGGTTAGCCGCGTATGGGCTGTATAGCGGGGTATTGTCACTGTGAGACTGGCGTATCAACCGCCCTACGACTGGGCGGCGATGCTGGGGTTCCTATCGGCGCGGGCGATTACCGGGTTGGAAACCGTGGTCGCCGGCGTGTATCGGCGCAGTATCAGTATGGCAGGGCGACATGGCTGGGTCAGCGTCGAACCGGGCGCGGGGGATTGGCTGGAGGTGACGGTCGACTTTCCCGAGCCTGCCGCGATGCCTGAGATCGAGCGGCGCTTGCGCAGGATGTTTGATCTGGACGCGGTGCCTGAGGTGATCAACGCGCAATTGTCGCAAGACCCCCTGATGGCGCAACTGGTTGCGGCCCGCCCTGGCCTGCGGTTGCCTGGCACCTGGGATGGGTTGGAACTGGCGATTCGTGCAGTGCTGGGCCAGCAGATCACCGTGGTGGCGGCGATTCGCCTGGCGGGCAAGCTGGTGGCGCAGTATGGCCAGACCCTGCAAACCCCGCACGCCGATATTACCCACCTGTTTCCAACACCTGAAGTGCTGGCGGCGGCGGACCTGGCGACCCTGGGCATGCCCAAGGCGCGGGGCCGTACGTTGTCTGGTGTGGCCCAGGCGCTATTGGATGATCCACAGCTTTTCGAACCGAAGGCCAGCCTCCAGGACGGCGTTGCAAGGCTAGTGGCATTGCCGGGGATTGGAGAGTGGACCGCGCAGTACATCGCCATGCGCCAGTTGCGCGAGGCGGATGCGTTTGCGTCGGGGGATATCTGGCTGATCAATGCTTTGGCAGCCTTGGAAGGTGGACCGGTGTCGGCGCGGCAGTTATTGGCGCGGGCCGACGCGTGGCGGCCGTTGAGGGCGTATGCGGCGCAGCATTTGTGGACAACCCTGTAGGAGCGAGCTTGCTCGCGAAAAACCTGAGAACGCCGCTGTGTATCAGGTTTCCCGCGTTATCGTTGGCGACCTTCGCGAGCAAGCTCGCTCCTACAGGGTATTAGTCACCATTGCGGCCGGTGCGAGCCCAGTTCCACCGCCGGCAAATCCCACTGCAACGGCGTGCCACTGATGCTCAGCGGCGCCAGTAGCCGGTGGGCCTGGCCCCAGGCTGTCTGCTCCACCACCAGGCCTTGGTCATTGATGTCTTCTTCGCGCAATGCCGCTTGCTGTGGCACTTGCCCGGCCTCCACCAGCAACTTCGCCGTACGCGCCAACGACAAGCGCGCCGAACCGCCGCGTCCGGAGTCCAGGCGCTCGGCCAACGCCCGGATCGCACTGGCGGCCATCAAATAGCCGGTGGCGTGATCCAGCGCCTGCACCGGCAGCGGCAGCGGTTTATCCGTCTGTTTCCAGGCCATGCCGGCCTCGGCAATCCCGCTGCTCATCTGCACCAGGCTGTCAAAGCCACGACGATTACGCCATGGGCCGCTCCAGCCGTAGGCGTTGAGGCTGACGTCGATCAGTCCGGGGGCGATGTGCTGACGTTCGCCAAGGGTATAACCGAGTTGCTCCAGGGCATCGGCGCGGTAACCGTGGAACAGGATGTCGGCGTCCTTGAGCAACGCTTCGAACACTTGCCGGTCGTCGTGGCTCGTTAGATCCAGGCGGGCGCAGCGTTTACCCAGGGTCATTTCCGGGACGACGCCAGGTTCGTTCCAGGTGGGCGAGTCGATGCGCAGTACGCTGGCACCCAAGCCGGCGAGGAAACGACTGGCCACCGGGCCGGCCAGCACCCGGGTCAAATCCAGCACCTTGATGCCGGCCAGTGGGCGCGCTGCGGAACCGAGCCAGGGTTTGTCGGTGCCGGGTTCGAAGACCTGACGCTGGATCAACGCTTCGGCGTTTACCGCCAAGCCTTGGGGATGCTGCTGCCAAGCTTGCCAGCTACGCATCTGCGCCGCACAACCGCCCGCATCGACAACCGCCTGTTCCAGTTCGGCGGCTTTCCAGGTCGCGACTCTACTCGCCATGGCTGCGCGATCAGCGGCAGGCCCCAATACCCGCTCGGCCGCTGCGCGGTGATGGGGCGCGTTGGTGTGCAGACGGATCCAGCCATCCACGCTGGCGTAATCACCCGCTACCGGGTCCCACAAAGGCGGCACTTGCCACCCCACGGGGCGAATCGACGAGGAGAACCACAACGAGGCCAGGCGCCGATCCACGCTGACGCTGGGCAGGCGCCCGGTTTGTTGCTCAATCAACTGGGCGACGGCCTGGCCCGCGGCGCCGATGCTGGCGGCCGCCAGGTCTGTCACGGCGAAGGTCGAGGGCAAGGCGCCGGCCTGGGTCTGGGGCAGTGGGGCGTGCGGTAAAGCGAGTGCGGCTTGGATGGGAGTCAGCAGGTCTGTCATCAAAGGCCCTCCGTAAGAGAAGGGCCACTATAGAAGATCATCCCACCGGTGTGGCAACCCCAGGGATCAAGGGCAGTTCGATGCTGGCGATAAAGCCGCCATCGGGATGATTGGCCAGGATCAGGTTACCGCCATGGCGCTCGGCGGCGCGACGGGCGATGGCCAGGCCCAGGCCATGGCCTTGGGCGGTCTGGCCTGGCGCCCGGTAGAACGGCTCGCCCAATTGGCTCAGGTGCTCGGCTTCAACGCCGGGGCCGTGGTCGCGTACGCTGATCAGAATGCGCCCGCCTTGATGCTGGGCCTGCAATTCAATCGGTTCGCCCACCGGGTTGAAGCGCTGGGCATTGCGCAGCAGGTTGTCCACGGCGCGTTCGATCATGGTCGGCCAGCCTTTAAGCTGCAAGTCATTGGCAGTCGTCAGTTGCACCACTTGCTCGGGGGCACTGAGTTGGGCGTCCTTTTGCAGCGTTTTAAGCAACGGGGTGAGGTCGATGTCTTCGGCGCTGGCGTTGTCGGCGTCGACCCGCGCCAATACCAGGATCTCGCTGATCAAGGCCTCCAGTCGATCGCATTCGCGGGTCAGGCGCGGCCAGAGTTTTTCCCGTTCTTCGGGGCTGGCGCGTTCGGCCAGGGCCAGGGCGATACGCAAGCGCGCCAACGGCGAGCGCAGTTCGTGGGACACGTCGCGCAGCAACTGGCGCTGGCTGCCGATCAGGCTTTGCAGGCGTGCGCCCATGCGGTTGAAGTCGTTGGCCAGCACGCCGAACTCGTCGCGCCGATTGGCCAGTTGCGCCAGGCTGTTCTGTTGATAAGTGGTTTGCCCCAGATCATGCACCGCGCCGCGCAAACGGCTGAGTGGGCGGGTGATGGACAAGGTCACCAGCAGGCTGAACAGGGTCAGCACCACCAGGGTAATCGCCAATGCACTGAGCGGCCACAGCAGGCTGCTGCGGTGCCAGGCGTCCAGCTCCGGGTGAGGAATACGGTAGATCAATAGGTAGGTGTCGCCGGTTTTGGCGCTGGTGTACTCGGCGGTCAGGCGTCGCCACGGCAGGTGGCCGTCCTGGCTGTCGTTCTGGCGGGCTTCGAACGCGGCGGCGCGGCGCGGGAAGGTGCCGCGCACCACCGGGTCGCCGCTTTCGTTAAGCACTTGCACGTCGATGTGGTACTGGCGTTTGCGCTGCTGCAGCAACTCCTGGGCGGCGTCTTCGCCCTGGGTTTCGTAGAGCTGCGTCCACTCTTGGGCCAGGTTGTTGAGGCCAGGGTGGCGGCTGAGAATCCAGGCATCCTGGTTGAGCATGTGCCCAAGCAGGATCGACAAACCGGCAACCAGGGCGATGGCCAGCCAGAAACTCGCCAGGATACGCCAGAACAATGAACGCACAGGAAACCCTCAAACAGGAAAAGCCCAGCGGCGCGAACCACTGGGCTGGGGTGAAGCTAGGTCATTATTGCGCTTTTTGCGCTTGCTGGGCTTTCCAGGCCTGGAACTCTTTCCATTCGGCGCGGCGTTCGGCTTGTTTCTTGACGATTTCGTCGTACTTCTTCTGCTGGTCGGGCTTGAGCACGGCACGGATATCGGTCTGGGTTTTCTGCTTGCCGGCGGCGATTTCGTCCTGCATCGCCTTCTGGTCAGCGGCTGGCAGTTTGTCCAGGTACTTTTTGACCAGGTCTTTGCGGGCGTGCCATTGGTCACCCATCAGCTTGCGGATCTGCTCGCGCTGTTCCTTGCTCAAGTCCAGCTGGCTGAACGGGCCGCCTTTGCCACGCGGACCGTGTTCACCGTGGCCTGGGCCGCCCATCATGTGGCTTTCAGGACCACCCATCGGGCCTGGGCCTTCCGGCATTGCCATGGCAACGGTGGGCAGGGCAGTGGCGAACATCAAAGCGATAAGGGTCTTGCGCATGGTGATTCTCCTGTCTCTATTCCGGTGAGTCCGGATGTGAGTAGGTTACGCAGCGCAAGGTCAGCGGCGGTCAGGGGAGGGTAAAGCTTCGGTAAAGACGGGTTTGATAGGAACTGACAAAACCCTCGAGGCTGATGAGAACGCGGGTGGGAGCTGGCTTGCCTGCGATAGCGGTGTGTCAGTCACCCTCATGCTAACTGGCCCACCACTATCGCAGGCAAGCCAGCTCCCCCAGGGTTGAGCGTGATGTTTAGAGGCTGTAGTAGTAACCACGACTACGCAGCGCCACGATCCGTGGCCGGCCATCGGGGTGTGGGCCGATCTTTTTACGCAGGTTGCTGACGTGCATATCCAGGCTGCGGTCATACAGGGTCAGCTTGCGGCCCAGGGCGATCTGCGCCAGTTCCTGTTTATCCAGGGGCTCGCCGGGCTGACGCAGCAATGCTTCGAGCAGGCGGCTTTCGGAGACGGTGAGGGCGAACTCCTGTTCATCGATGCTGACCACGCCGCGCACCGGGCTGAAGCACAGGTCCCCCAGTTCCAGCTGGGTCGATACCGCGGCCGGGTGGCTGCGGCGTAATACGGCGCGCAGGCGCGCCGTCAGTTCGCGTGGGTCGCAAGGCTTGGCCAGGTAATCGTCGGCGCCCAGTTCCAGGCCGAGGATGCGGTCCAGGGGTTCGCCCCGGGCCGAGAGCATCAGCACCGGCAGCTCCGGGTGGTCGTTGCGCAATTGCTTGAGCAGCTCCAGGCCGCTGCCGTCGGGCAGCATAACATCCAGTACGACGGCCGCCGGCGCACTGTCGGCCAGGGCTTTTCGGGCACTCAAGCCGTCATGGCAGGCGCGTACCTGGAAACCTTCCTGGCTCAACCAACTGGTCAGCAGCTCACAGAGCTCCTGGTCATCATCTATCAGTAACAGCTCGCTCATGACTCACTCAATTTAGCCATTGTCGGCGGCGAAGGCCCCACCGGTGACGCCGTGAGCCATTAGGAGTGCGCCGAAACGATTAGGTTCGACGCAGCCAGGCTCAAGGCAAGACTTGCTTGAACGGCTTGACCACTACATCGGCGTAGACGCCTGCTGCGACATAAGGGTCAGCCTTGGCCCAGGCCTGGGCGTCGGCCAGGGAGGCGAACTCGGCGACGATCAGGCTTCCGCTGAAACCCGCGTCGCCTGGGTCGTTGCTGTCGACGGCCGGGTGCGG
This sequence comes from Pseudomonas sp. MF6767, assembly GCF_016405475.1. NCBI lineage: Bacteria > Pseudomonadati > Pseudomonadota > Gammaproteobacteria > Pseudomonadales > Pseudomonadaceae > Pseudomonas > Pseudomonas sp. MF6767. Next base: position 118,425 of record NZ_JAEKCY010000008.1, read on the forward strand.
GCCGGCCAGTACCATGCGGCCTTCGGCTTGCAGCTGTTTGAGGCGCTCGACGTGGGCCGGGCGTACGCTCAGGCGTTTTTCCAGGGAGTTGGCAACGTCGGTGGCAATGATGGCGTAGAGCATGTCAGTCCTCGGTTTTCGGTGTGGTGTCATGCAGGTGGCGTGACAGGTAGATGCCCTGGCCGATCAAAAACAATACGGTCATGCCCAGGCTGCCAAACACTTTGAAGTCGACCCAGTAGTCCTGGAAGGTGAAGGCCACGAACAGGTTGGCGGCGCCGCAGAACAGGAAGAACACGATCCAGGCCACGTTCAGGCGCCCCCACACCGGCTCCGGCAAGGTCAGCGCATGGCCCATGATCCGCTTGATCAGCAGGCGGTCACCGATGAAGTGGCTGCCGATAAACACCAGGGCGAACAGCCAGTTGACCACCGGGGCTTTCCATTTAAGGAAGGTTTCGCTGTGGAAGGCCAGGGTCAGGCCGCCGAACACCAGGCAGGCGACGAGGGTGAGCCATTGGCTTTTTTCCAGCTTGCGCTGCGAGATGAAGATGGCGCCGTACACTACGATAGAGCTGATGATCAGTACGGCAGTGGCACTGTAGATGCCCCCGAACGACAGCTCGTGGCCGGCGATTTCGATGACCCTGGGGTCGAGTTTGGTAACGATGAAAAACAGCAACAGCGGGATGAAGTCGATGAATTGTTTCACAGTAAGAGCCAGAAGCTGGATGTGTCGGCATAATAACAAACATCCTTGGTTGCGATAGCGCCAGCTGACTTGAGGTTACACACCCCCGTGAATGTTGATTTGCACTGCCACAGCACGGCCTCCGACGGCGCCCTGGCGCCCGCTGTACTGGTTGCGCGTGCGTTCGAAAGAGGCGTGCGAGTTTTGGCATTGACCGACCATGACACCCTTGAAGGCCTCGACGAAGCCCGCCAGGCCGCGCACTCCCTGGGTATGCAGCTGGTTAACGGCGTGGAATTGTCCTGCACCTGGGGCGGCGCCACCATCCACGTGCTGGGCTACGGTTTTGATCAAAAGGCCCCGCCCTTGGTGGCGGCGATTGCCCAATTGCACGATGGCCGCTGGCTGCGGTCCGAAGAAATAAGCCGCAAGCTCAGCCTTAAAGGCATGCCTGGTGCCCTCGATGGCGCCCGTGCTATCCAGCAGGAACTGGGCGACAGCGGCAACGCACCGGCCCGTCCGCACTTTGCCGACTGGATGGTGCGTGAAGGCTATGTGAAGGATCGCGCCGAGGCCTTTCGCAAATGGCTGGGCGCCGGCAAGTTGGGCGATGTGAAGCTGCACTGGCCAACCCTGGAAGACACCGTCCAGACCCTGCGGGCCTCCGGGGCCTGGGTGAGCCTGGCGCATCCCTGGCATTACGATTTCACCCGCAGCAAGCGCCGCAAGCTGATCAGCGACTATATTGGAGCGGGTGGCCACGCCATCGAGGTGGTCAATGGGCATCAACCCGCCGAACAGGTCGGCAGCCTGGCGATCCTCGCCCGCGAATTTGGTCTGCTGGTCAGTGCCGGCAGTGACTTTCATGGCCCAGGCGGCTGGTCCGAGATTGGCGAATATCGCCAGGTCCCGGAAGATCTGCCGCTGTTGTGGGGGCGATTCAAGCATGACCCCATTATTGCCACCGTCTGAACAGGTAGAGCACGTGAGCCAATTCTTCCAGATTCATCCGGAAAACCCTCAGGCGCGCCTGATCAAACAGGCCGTGGAGATCATCCGTGCCGGCGGCGTGGTGATCTATCCGACTGATTCGTCCTACGCCATTGGCTGCCAGATCGGCGACAAGGGCGCGGTGGAGCGAGTAAGACGCCTGCGCCAGCTGGACGACAAGCACAACTTTGCGCTGATCTGCAGCGACTTGTCCCAGCTCGGGCTGTTCGCCAAGGTCGACACCGGCACCTTCCGCCTGCTCAAGGCCCACACGCCGGGGCCCTACACCTTCATCCTCAACGCCACCCGCGAAGTGCCGCGCCTGTTGCTGCACCCGAAGAAGCGCACCATTGGCCTGCGCGTGCCGGAACACCCGATTGCCCTGGCGCTGCTGGCCGAATTGGGCGAACCGCTGATGAGCGTGTCGTTGATCCTGCCCGGCGAAACCGAGCCGTTGTACGACCCTTACGAAATGCGCCGTTTGCTGGAAAAGCACGTCGACCTGATCATCGACGGCGGCTACGGTGGCAACAAGGCCTCCACGGTGATCAACCTGGCCGATGGCGAGCCAGAAGTGGTGCGTGTGGGTTGTGGCGACCCGGCTCCGTTCATGGTCGAGGCCTGAATGTCAGCCGTGGAAGCCGCTGATCCCCAGGCTGGCGCCCAGCAGGAACTGCCGTTTGCCATGGTGTATGGCCAGGCGGTTATGGAAATGCCCCTGGACCTGTACATCCCGCCGGATGCCTTGGAGGTGTTCCTTGAAGCCTTCGAAGGCCCGCTGGACTTGCTGCTGTACCTGATCCGCAAGCAGAACATCAACATCCTCGACATTCCGGTGGCAGAAATCACCCGCCAGTACATGGGCTATGTCGAGCTGATGCAGTCGGTGCGCCTGGAACTGGCCGCCGAGTACCTGGTGATGGCCGCCATGCTCGCCGAGATCAAGTCGCGCATGCTGTTGCCGCGCTCGGAGACGGTGGAAGCCGAAGAGGATGACCCGCGCGCCGAGCTGATCCGCCGCCTGCAAGAGTACGAACGCTTCAAGGCCGCCGCCGAAGGCATCGACGGCCTGAGCCGTGTGGGCCGTGATGTGGTGGTGCCCAAGCTCGACGCTCCCGAGGCGCGCGCGCGCAAGTTGCTGCCGGACGTGAGTCTGGAAGAATTGCTGATGTCCATGGCCGAAGTACTGCGCCGCGGCGATATGTTCGAGAGCCACCAGGTCAGCCGTGAAGCGCTGTCCACCCGCGAGCGCATGAGCGATGTGCTGGAACGTCTCAAAGGCGGTGGGTTTGTGCCCTTTGTCGAGTTGTTTACTGCCGAAGAGGGCCGACTGGGCGTGGTGGTGACCTTTATGGCGATCCTTGAGCTGGTGAAGGAGTCCTTGGTCGAGCTGGTGCAGAATGAGCCTTTTGCGGCTATCCACGTGCGGGCGCGAGCCGAATAACGAGCTGAATCGATGAATCTGACTGAACCCCGCGAACTGGCCCCTTTGCTGGAGGCCTTTCTCCTGGCCTCGGGCAAACCGCAATCTCTGGAGCGCCTGTTCGAACTCTTTGAAGAGGCCGAACGCCCGGAGCCGCCGGTCTTCAAGAAGGCCTTGGAGATCCTGCGCAAATCCTGCGAGGGCCGTGCCTTTGAACTGCGTGAAGTGGCGTCGGGTTACCGCCTGCAGATCCGTGAGAAGTTTTCACCGTGGGTCGGGCGTTTGTGGGAAGAACGCCCGCAGCGCTACTCCCGGGCGATGCTGGAGACCATGGCGCTGATCGCCTATCGCCAGCCCATCACCCGAGGCGAGATCGAAGATGTGCGTGGTGTGGCGGTCAACAGCCATATCGTCAAGACCCTGCTGGAACGTGAGTGGATCCGCATTGTTGGCTACCGCGATGTGCCGGGCAAACCAGCCATGTTCGCCACCACCAAGGTGTTCCTCGATCATTTCAACCTGAAAAACCTCGACGACCTGCCACCCCTGGCCGAGCTGCGCGAAATGGAGGCCGAGCCGGTGCTCGACTTCGACGACGCGCCGGTGCCGCAAAGCCTGCAGGAACTGGCCGACGCCAGCGCCGAGCCGGAGGAGCCCAAGGACGAAACCAGTTTCCATACGTTGTTGCTGGAGCTGGACGACATGGAGCAGGGGATCAAGACAGACTTCGACGATTTGCTGCGTGATGGTGCGGCGGAGCCAGAAACCCAGGTGAACGTTGAATCCGAGCCTGAGGTCGAAGCCGAAGACGATGTGCTTGGCGTGGCCCAAGCCCGGGAAAAGCTCCTGGCCGCCGTCGCCGCCCTCGAACAGCCGCCCCTGAGTGACGAAGAAGACGAAGCCCGGGCGCTGGCCGAAGCCATCGAAAACGAACGCCGACAGCTCGAAGACTGACCGGCTCTGACGTTCACTGCGCAACCCATGTGGGAGCTGGCTTGCCTGCGATGCAGGCGCCTCGGTCTCTCAGATGCAAGGAGGTGATGCCATCGCAGGCAAGCCAGCTCCCACAGAGGATCGACCATGAGTGCCATGAAAGACCCGTGCATCAGCATCTGCAAATTCAACGATGACATCTGCGTCGGCTGTGGCCGCAGCAAGCGTGAAATCCGTGCCTGGAAGAAGCTCGATAAAGCCGACAAGCGCACGGTGCTGGCCGAAGCCGAGCTGCGATTGCTGGCCCTGGGGGCCACCGGTCGGCGGAAAAGCAAATGAGCTGGGCGTTATCGACTAGTCTGTGATGCGCAACACGCGCCATGCGCGTATGATTCGCGACCCCTTGCCGAGCTATTTGGCCAAGGCCCCGCTTTCAATACCCTCAGGCCACGCCTGAATCGACCCACCGGGAGGTGCTTACGATGAATGACCAAGACCAGAAAGACCAGGAAATCGGCCCAGCAGGCGAAAAGCTGCAAAAAGTGCTGGCGCGTATCGGCGTGGGCTCGCGCCGCGACGTCGAAGCCTGGATCACCCAGAAGCGCATCAAGGTCAACGGCGTCGAGGCAACCCTCGGCCAGCGCGTCGACCTGCACGATGCAATCACCATTGATGGCAAGGTCATCAAGCGTGAAGAGGCCGCCGAATCGGTGCGCCGCGTGATCATGTACAACAAGCCCGACGGCGAGATCTGCACCCGTGACGACCCGGAAGGCCGTCCGACCGTGTTCGACAAGATGCCCAAGCCTAAAGAAGGCCGCTGGATCAACATCGGTCGCCTGGACATCAACACCACCGGCTTGCTGATGTTCACCACTGACGGTGAGTTGGCCAACCGCCTGATGCACCCGTCCTACGAGATGGACCGTGAATACGCCGTGCGTGTACGTGGTGAAGTCGATGACGAGATGATCGAACGCCTCAAGGCGGGCGTGGTGCTCGAAGACGGCCCGGCCAAGTTCACCGACATCAAGCAGGCGCCGGGTGGCGAAGGTTTCAACCACTGGTACCACTGCGTGGTGATGGAAGGCCGTAACCGTGAAGTGCGTCGCCTGTGGGAGTCCCAGGGCCTGGTGGTCAGCCGCCTCAAGCGCGTGCGTTTTGGTCCGGTGTTCCTGAACTCCGACCTGCCGATGGGCCGCTGGCGCGAAATGAGCCAGTACGAAGTCGATATCCTCAGCGCCGAAGTGGGCCTGACGCCGGTTGCCATGCCGCAGATGAACGCCAAGAGCAAAGACAAGCTTGAGCGTATGCAGCGTAAATCGTCGCGCCCAGTGCCACGTACCGAACGTGTTGCTCGCACCCTGCGCCCTGCGCTGGATGCACCGGCCACCGGCGGTCGTATCTCGCGTCAGCCGCACATTGAAGGCGAACGCCGCCCCACCACGCCATCGCGTCAGGAAGGCGAGCGTGCGCCACGTACGCCGCGTCCTGCTCCGGCGGGTGGTCGCAGCAACCGTGGTGAAGCGGATCGCCCGGCCGACAACGCCAGCACCAAGCGTCCAGCCAAGCCAGCGGCGAACAAGCGCCCTGGCCCGAAACTGGTCGCGGACGAGCCTTCGGGCAAGCGCCGTGGCGCCCCGGCCGGTTCCGGCCAGCGTCCTGGTTTTGGCCGCAAGAAGCCGCAGTGATGCGCTAAGTGCTGCGCGAAAACGCCAACCCTAGGGTTGGCGTTTTTTTTTGCGATCTACATTCGAAATGCAATCAACTGTGGCAGCTGGCTTGCCTGTGATAGCGGTGGGCAAGCCCTAATGCCAGTCAGTTAAGACAGAATCGGCAACTGTGGCGAGGGAGCTTGCTCCCGCTGGGGCGCGAAGCGGCCCCAAAAATGGGACTGCTACGCAGTCCAGCGGGAGCAAGCTCCCTCGCCACAAGTCACTGGTTGTCTGCTCTAGCTCTTAACTGACTGGCATTAGGGCAAGCCCGGCTCCCACAGGGATCTCTACACGTCTGACGGCCTTTTAAAAGGCAAAGGCGCCATCAAACACCGGCTTGTCATCCAGCGCCAACACCCCACTGGCAAAGATCAGGTCCAGGTGATGGCTGCCCTTCTGCCCGCCACCCAAGCCCAGGTGCAGCCCGCAGTGACGCTCTTCAAACCCGGCATTGCGCGCATACAGGTCCTTGACCCCTTCATTGGTGCCAATCCCCAACTCCTCCACGCGACGGTTGGACGGGTTGGCATTCAGGTACTTGTTGAAGTCATCTGCCAGCCCCGGCACTTCGCTGGCCACGCTGCAAACGGTGGAGTTCTCGATCCATAACTCCAACGGGGATTGCAGCACGCCGTATTTGCGTGCAAAGGGGATGGTACTGAGGAAGGTGCCGACAAACCGCACCTGGCCGTTGATGGCTTCGCTGTGGGTGGCGATTTCGCCGGGCGCCAGGTCGTGGTTGCCGACGCCGTTGATATTGGTCCACTTCTTGATGCTGCTCATCGGCGCTTCCAGGCGCGAACCGTGTTTGTCGGTAAAGCTCAGCACGTTGGCCTGGGCCATGCGCCGGATCAGTGTGGCGTTGAGGTCGGCGATGCGTTGGGGCTCGACGCTGAAGGTGTCGTAAAAATAGTCGCCGTAATCCTTGAACAGCAGGGATTTCTTCCAGTGCTCGGCCATCACGCCTTGCAGGGCGCGGATAAAGTCAGGGCCTTCGGCGCGCGGGTTGGGCAGCGTGGAGGAATCGTAGAGAAACAGGTACAGATCACAGGTTTGAATGGCCTTTGCCAGGGTGTCGCTGGGCGCCAGGTCCAGGCGTTGCAGTTGGAAGTTGAAGCGGGCGGCGCTGCCGTGGGTGATCGCCTGGGCGATGGCGTCATAGCGCTCGGTATGGCCCAGCAACACGGTGGGGCGGTTCAGGCCGTTGAGGGCCGGGTGGTGAGCAAGGTAGTAGAGAAAGTGTTCGACGGCGCGGGCCTTGTCCATGACGGGTGTCCTTCGGTGCCTTGGGTAAGGGGGCAGGCGCCGTGCACAGCGCCTGCCGGATGCCTGCCGGTTATTAGAAAGGCCACATCGCGGTGCCAAAAGGCACAACGGCATCGGCTTGCATCATTTCAACGGCGGCCTCATGGGTCGGCGCTTCAAACCAATCGTCGAGTTGCAGTTCGGTTTCCAGGTCGTTTTCCAGTGCTTGCATGGTGTATCTCCTAGAGGACGTTGATTGAGAACGGCTCACCCACGGGCTTCGCGGGCAAGTGGAAAGAACCTAGAAGAGAGTGTTTCGAAATGCAAAAAATTTATTGACACGGTTTCATTTGGATTTTTTCTTCTGTTTTTTGGCGGATTTTTTTATTCAGGCAAAACAGTGAATTGGCTGAAGCGATTCTTCAGACGTGGCCTTCCGACAGAATTCCGTTGAGGGCTGCCAAAGTCTGGCTGTAACGCAGGATTTCCGCGGTGTAACGATAGATTTACGCAACTGCCCTGCCGTTGTTGGGGGGCGCGCCGATGTAAGCATTAGCTGACAGAATTGCCTGTGCACTTTCCCGGTGCGTGCCGAAGCTGTCGAGCGGTGTACAATGCGCCGCGTTTTACTGTGACCCCCCTTGCGTACCCACGCAAAAGGCCAAGACCTCAGGGTTTGATCCCCCTGATCACTCCGCCTGGCCACGAGCCGGACGGGTTCGATTTCGTCACAGATAAAAACAAACAGGTGACGCATGACCGTTAGAAAGAAGCTGTACTCCTGGTGCCTGCGCTGGGGTTTGAGCGGCGCTGCTTGAGTCGGTAATTCAAGGCAGCAACCTGCATTCAACTCTTCAAACCTTGCGTGAGACCCTTTTCATGAGTGGACCCCATTCCTCTTCAGGCGAGCTGAAACGCGGCCTGAAAAATCGGCATATCCAGTTGATCGCCCTCGGTGGCGCCATCGGCACCGGCCTGTTCCTGGGCTCGGCCGGGGTGCTCAAATCCGCCGGCCCGTCGATGATCCTGGGCTATGCCATTTGCGGCTTTATCGCCTTCATGATCATGCGCCAGCTTGGCGAAATGATCGTCGAGGAGCCCGTCGCCGGCTCCTTCAGCCATTTTGCCCACAAGTACTGGGGCGGTTTCGCCGGTTTTCTGTCGGGCTGGAACTGCTGGATTCTGTACATTCTGGTGGGTATGTCGGAGCTGACGGCCGTCGGCAAGTACGTGCATTACTGGTGGCCGGAGATTCCGACCTGGGTCTCTGCTGCGGCCTTCTTCGTGCTGATCAACGCGATCAACCTGGCCAACGTCAAAGTCTTCGGTGAAGCCGAGTTCTGGTTCGCCATCATCAAGGTGGTGGCGATCGTCGGCATGATTGCCTTGGGCAGCTACCTGCTGGTCAGCGGCAGCGGCGGCCCGCAGGCCTCGGTCAGCAACCTGTGGGAGCATGGTGGTTTCTTCCCCCATGGCGTCGGCGGCTTGGTGATGGCCATGGCGATCATCATGTTCTCCTTCGGCGGCCTGGAAATGCTCGGCTTTACCGCTGCCGAAGCCGACCAGCCACGTACCGTGATCCCCAAAGCGATCAATCAGGTGATCTACCGCATCCTGATTTTCTACATCGGTGCCCTGGTAGTACTGCTGTCGCTCACACCGTGGGACAGCCTGCTGGCGACCCTCAACGCCTCCGGCGATGCCTACAGCGGTAGCCCGTTCGTGCAGGTGTTCTCGATGCTGGGCAGTAACACCGCCGCGCATATCCTCAACTTCGTGGTGCTGACCGCCGCGCTGTCGGTGTACAACAGCGGTACCTACTGCAACAGCCGCATGCTCTTGGGCATGGCCGAGCAGGGCGACGCGCCCAGGGCCCTGGCGAAGATCGACAAGCGCGGCGTGCCGGTGCGTTCGATCCTGGCCTCGGCGGCGATCACCCTGGTGGCGGTGCTGATGAACTACCTGATGCCCCATGACGCGCTGGAACTGCTGATGTCGCTGGTGGTGGCCACGTTGGTGATCAACTGGGCGATGATCAGTTTCTCCCACGTCAAGTTCCGCCAGCACATGAACCGCACCGGCCAGGTGCCGCTGTTCAAGGCGTTGTGGTATCCGTATGGAAACTACATCTGCTTGGCGTTCGTGGTGTTTATCCTGGTGATCATGCTGATGATGCCGGGGATTCAGGTGTCGGTATATGCGATCCCGGTGTGGGTAGCGTTCATGGCAGTATGTTACTGGATCAAGAACAAGCGCACGGCGCGGTCAGCTATTGGCGCAACGGGTCCGGTTCTGGAGTAGGACTTTTCCCCTTGCAGAAAACCCGGCGCCCTGCCGGGTTTTTTGTGGGTATGGCACGTTAGAATCGCCCCCTCTTTTTTCCGCCTACCCGGAGGCCCCGATGCAATACACCGACGTCGCCGATAGCGCCTTGCAGCGCGATGAACTGCAAGACTTGATCGGCCGGCACAGCGGCCCTTTGCGCTTGATCGGAGTAGATTTAAGTGGTGTCGACCTGTCGCGCATGGCACTGGACAACTGGGTGTTCGAGCGCTGCACCCTGGTCCAGACCTCGTTTCTCGGTTCTCGACTGGAAGGGACTCAGTGGAAAAACTGCCGAGCCAGCCTCGCCATTTTCGAAGCGGCCAACCTGCTCGAGGCGCAATTCCACAGTTGCGATCTGAACAACACTCGTTGGCAGCGCAGCAAACTGTCCCAGGCGACTTTTACCCAGTGCAAGCTGACGGGCGCCAATTTCACCCATTGCGCGTCACTGGGGCTGAGCTTCAGCGAAACCCTGCTCAACAGTGCCTTTTTATCCGGGTTGTCGTTTGCTCGAAGTGTGCTCAATAATCTGGATTTTTCCGACAGCGACTTGTCGGATACGGACTTTCGCAAGGCTGAACTGGTCGACTGCAGCCTCGCACATGCCCGCATCAACGGCGCTAATTTTGCGGGTGCCGACTTGCGCGGTGCAGATTTGAGCGGTTTTCGCCTCAATGATGCCAAACTGTTCAAAGGCGCCGTGATTTCCAAAGCCCAGGCGTCGATATTGTTGTCCGAGTTGGGCTTGTCCGTTGCCTAAGGTTTTGATTGATGCTGGAAATTTCCAACAATGTGCACCTGCCCGACGCCGAGATCGAGCTGACCGCCATTCGTGCCCAGGGTGCCGGTGGGCAGAACGTCAATAAGGTGTCGAGTGCGGTGCACCTGCGGTTTGATATTCCGGCCTCGTCGTTGCCGGAGTTTTACAAGGAGCGCCTGCTGGCGCTGCGTGACAGCCGGATCACCAGCGAAGGCGTGCTGGTGCTCAAGGCCCAGCAATATCGCACCCAGGAGCAGAACCGCGCCGATGCGCTGGAGCGCCTGGTGGAGTTGATCCAGAGCGCCACCAAGGTCGAGAAAAAGCGTCGTCCGACCAAGCCCACCCTGGGTTCGAAGAAACGCCGCCTGGAGTCCAAGACCAAGCGCGGCAGCATCAAGGCCGGGCGCGGCAAGGTCGACTTCTAGGCGTCGCGTGTTTCGCGGGCCTTAGGCGCCTGGCGGTACAGGTAGAAGCTCAGCAGCAAACCGGCGAAAGCTGCGAGGGCCGCGAACAGGAAGATTGAGGCAAAGCCAAAACCTGCCGCCACGGCGCCCGCCAGCGGCCCGGTGATGCCCAGGGACAATTCGATAAACAGCGAATAGGCGCCCACCGCCGAACCTCGGCTGGAGGCCGGCACCAGGTTGACCGCCTCTACCCCCAGCGCCGGGAACACCAGGGAAAAGCCGAAACCGCTCAACGCCGCACCCGCCAACGCCAGTTGGGCATCCGGCGCCAGCCACAGCAACAGCAGGCCCAGTACTTCCACTGACAGGCAGGCGATTGCGACGCGAAAACCGCCAATGCGGTTGATCAAATTGCCAAACAGCAAGCGTGCGCCGATAAAACTGGCACCGAACAGGCTCAAGGCCCACACCGCGTTATCCCAGTGCTGGGTGCTGTAATACAACGTGATAAAGGTGGCGATGGTGCCAAAGCCGATGGAGCCCAGCGCTAGCGCGCAACCATGGGGCAGCACGCGGCCCAGCACGTTCATGAACGGCAAACGTACGCCGGGCACAATCGGCGCCGCTTGTTTTTTCCAGGCCAACAGCACACCCAGCACGGCCAACAGAATGATGCTGACGCCCATGCTCCACAGCCCAAAATGGCTGACCAGCAGCACCCCCAACGGCGCACCCACCGCCAGCGCGCCGTAGCTGGCAATGCCGTTCCAGGAAATAACCTTGGCCGTGTTCGCCGCGCCGACACGGCCAATGCCCCAGCCAATCGCGCCCGAACCCACCAGGCTTTCAGCGCTGCCCAGCACCAGCCGCCCGACCAGCAGGCAGCCGAGGCTCAGAGCCGGCAGGCTGGAAAACCACGCCGCAAACAACATGAACACGCCACTCAAACCGCAGCCCACCAAGCCGATCAGCACGGCGCGCTTGCTGCCCAGATTGTCGATGATCTTACCGGCATAGGGGCGGCTCAGCAGGGTTGCCAGGTATTGCACGCTGATCACCAGCCCGGCGATGACGGCGCCATAGCCCAACTGGCTATGGACATAGCCCGGTAGTACGGCCAGGGGGATGCCGATATTCAAGTAGCCGATGAAGGTAAACAGCACGATGGAAACGACTTGCAGCGTGACCGTCATGGGGCGCTGGGTATCTGGCATGGGAGAGATCCACTGTCGCAGCAGGTAAAGATAGGCTGCTAATGATACCGGTGCGCAAGCCGGGCAGGGCGGCAAAAATGTAAAACGTCAGATCTAAGGCAGATCAAGCTTGGGCGGGGGCCAGCAATTGGGTGGTCACCAGGGCCGCCAGGGCGTTTTCCTGGGTGCCGAAGCGCTTGAGCAGTGCTGCTTGCTTGTCGGCACTGAGGCGGTTCCAGACTTCGACCATCTGCAAGGCAGCGTCGAGTACAGCGGCGTCCGGCGTGTCGGAAGGGGAAGTGGTCATAGTGAAGGTCTCGGATAATTCAGGCAGTGTGGAAAGCGCTCAAAGGCGCGCTTTCCACACGGTCTGGTACGGCGTCAGTCTCGGCTTTCGCGCTCGACTGGTTTTGCTTCTTTGGCCTCAGGCTGCTTGTCGCTGGCCTGCTGCGGTGTTGGCTGCTCAGTTGGGTGCAGGCTTGGGAAGGGGAGATTAGGTATCTCGTGCATCGTGGTCGCTCCTCGCAAGGTCTGTTTTTTCAATCGCAGGTGATTCCGCGCTCTCAAAAAGCCTTGGCAGGATACAGCACCGTAAATGACAAAAAGACTTTTATCTCCACAGATGCACAATTTTTAATGGTTCAGGCGCAAGTGACATGAGGTCACACCCCTAGAACGGCACCTTGCCCAGGATCATGTCGCGGTACATCACAAAATCCCCCAGCAAGCTGTAGAACGGGTGCTGAAAGGTGGCGGGGCGGTTCTTTTCGAAGAAGAAGTGGCCAATCCAGGCAAAGCTGTAGCCTGCCAGGGGCAACGCCAGCAGCAGAACCAATGAGCCTCTGCCGATGGCGTACGCGAGAATGCCTATTACCAGGGTGGTGCCGATAAAGTGCAGGCGTCGGCAGGTGCTGTTGCCATGTTCGCTCAGGTAGTACGGGTAGAACTCGGCAAAACTGTTGAATTTCTTGATGTTTTCCACGGTCACCGGCCCTCTGGTTGCTGTGCCGCCAACGGGTGCGCGGCGGGGAGCTTATTTGAGTCTAGAGTGATCAGTGCTAACAGCCAGTGACAATAGATGCCACTTTAGTATCCTTGGCTTCCTGGCTGCCGTTTGAGCCTGCTTTCAACAAGAAGACGCCATGAGCGAACGAACAACTTCTGCAAGCTGGGCGATGGGCATCGTCAAGGCGCTGGAAATGGATGGCCTGGATTGCCGTGCCTTGTTCAAGCAACTGGGCCTGGACTACGCCGCCCTCAGTGACCCCGATGCGCGCTTCCCGCAAGACGCCATGACCCGCCTGTGGCAACGCGCGGTAGAGGTGTCGGGTAACCCGGCGATTGGCCTGAACATGGGCAAGGTGGTGCGCCCGGCCTCGTTTCACGTTGCCGGTTATGCGTTGATGTCCAGCAACACCCTGGCCGAAGGTTTTATGCGATTGGTGCGCTACCAGCGCATCATCGCCGAAAGCGCTGATTTGAGTTTTCGACTGTTACCCGAAGGCTATGCGTTGATTCTGACGGTGCATGGCGATCACCTGCCGCCGACCCGTCAAAGCGCCGAAGCCTCGCTGGCCAGCGCCCTGGCCCTGTGCGGCTGGCTCACCGGGCGCACCCTGCAGCCCCGCAAAGTGCTGCTGCAAGGCGAGCAGCCGGCGGACCTGGCGCCCTACCAACAGGCCTTTCATGCGCCTTTGCAATTCAATGCACCCTATGACGCGCTGATTTTCGAGCAGGCTGACATGGAGGCGCCGCTGCCCACGGCCAACGAAGCCATGGCGCTGTTGCATGATCGCTTTGCCGGTGAATACCTGGCGCGTTTTTCCGAAAGCCGCGTGACCCACAAGGCGCGTCAGGTGCTGTGCCGCCTGTTGCCTCAGGGCGAGCCCAAGCGCGAAGCCGTGGCCCAGACGTTGCACCTGTCCCAGCGCACCTTGCAGCGGCGGCTGCAGGAGGAGGGCACCAGCTTCCAGGCCTTGCTTGATGACACCCGGCGCGAACTGGCCGAGCAGTACCTGGCACAACCCAGCATGACCTTGCTGGAAATCGCTTACCTGCTGGGGTTTGCCGACCCGAGCAACTTTTTCCGCGCGTTTCGCCGCTGGTTCGATGCCACGCCCGGTGAATACCGGGCGCGCTTGCAGCAAACGTCGTCGGTCAGTGACGCCAGAACGCCGGAATGCACAACACAAACACGGTGATGATCTCCAGGCGCCCCAACAACATGCCCAGGGACAGGATCCACTTGGCGGCATCCGGCAGGGTGGCGAAGTTGCCGGCCGGGCCGATGGTTTCGCCCAGGCCGGGGCCCACGCCGGAAACGGTACTGGCGGCGCCGGTCAACGCGGTCATCCAGTCCACGCCTAGCAGCGACAGGGCCAGGGCGATCATGCAGATGGTGATGGCGAAGAAAAACGAAAAAGTCAGGATCGACCGCACAATCTCTTCATCGAGGCGATGGCCGTTGTACTTCTGCTTGATCACCGCGCGCGGATGGATCAACTGATTCAAGTTGGCCTTGAGCAGGATGTAGGCCACCTGGAAACGGAAGATTTTGATACCGCCCGCGGTGGAGCCCGAGCAGCCGCCGATAAAGCCCAGGTAGAAAAACAGCATCAGTGAGAAGTTGCCCCACAAGCTGTAGTCCCCCAGTGCAAAGCCGGTGGTGGTCACCACAGACGTCACGTTCAGCGCCACATGGCGCAAGGCATCGAGCCAATGCAGGTTGGTGGTCCACCAGTACCAGGTGCCGAGTACCAGCCAGGTCACCAGCAACAGGCCGAGCAAGCCTTGCACCTGCTGGTCCTTGATCAGCGCCCGACGGTTACCACGTAAAGTGGCAACGTACAGGGCGAACGGCAAGCTGCCCAGGATCATCACCACCACCGCGACCCAGTGCACCGCCGGTTGTTTCCAATGGGCCAGGGACTCGTCCGAGGTGGAAAACCCGCCCGTGGAAATCGCCGACATCGCATGGTTGATCGCATCGAACACGCCCATTCCGGCCCACCAGAAGGCCAGGCTGCCGAAGATAGTGATGCCCACATACGCCGCCACGATCAGGCGCGCCACCATGTGTGAACGAGGCATGACCTTTTCCGAGCGGTCCGAGGATTCGGTCTGGAACAGGCGCATGCCACCAATGCGCAGCAGCGGCAGGATCGCCACCGCCATGCCGATAAAGCCGATACCGCCGAGCCAGTGCAGCAGCGAACGCCACATCAAGATGCCCGGCGACATGCTGTCCAGCCCGCTCAACACGGTGGAGCCTGTGGCGGTGATGCCGGACATGCTTTCGAAGAACGAGTCGGTGTAGCTGATGTGCTGGGTCAGCAAAAAGGGCAGGGCGGCGAAGATGCACACCACCACCCAACTACTGACCGTCAGCAGGTACATGTCCCTGGGGCGCAGGTGCACGTGCTCTGGGCGACCAGGGATGACCAGCGCCAGGCCGGCGATAAAGGTGATCAGGCTGGCCCACAGGAACGAGGGCAGGTCGCTGGTGCGTTCGAAGATCACCAGGGTCGCCATCGGGATCACCATGGCGACCGCAAGGGTGATCAGGAAGATGCCGATGATGAAACCGATGATGCGCAGGGTCGGCAACGCCATGAAGTTCGCTCGGGTGATTGGACAGAGGCGCCATTCTACCTGCGGTGCAGGTCTTGTAAACCAAGGGCTGCCGGTTGATGGAGAACCCCTGTGGGAGCTGGCCTGCCAGCCGGCGGATATCCACCTGACGCCCCGCAATCCAATGTGGGAGCTGGCTTGCCTGCGATGGCGGTGTGTCAGTTACAGATCAGTCGACTGAACCACCGCCATCGCAGGCAAGCCAGCTCCCACAGGTATAACGGCGGCAGTTATTGCGCGCATGAAAAAGGCGACCCGCAGGTCGCCTCTTTCAACTGCGCTTGATCAGAACTCGTGATCAGCGCTGTCCGGGTTCAGGTCGCTGATGCCCAGCTTGCCGGCAGCAGCCTCGATCGAGCCGGTCTGCTTGACCAGGGCGGCAATCGAGTCACGCACGATCTGGTTGCCCTTTTCATTGTCGGCGGCGATCAACTGGTCGTAGTGCTCGCCGTTGTTGGCGTGGTCAACCATCACCTGGATCTTCGCTTCGGTGGCGGCCAGGTCAGCCTTGAGGGCTGCATCTGCTGCCGGGTCGGCCTTGGCCACCAGGGACGACAGGCTGGCGCCGGTCAGCTTGGTACCGTCAACACGGGTGTATTCGCCCAAGTAAACGTTACGGATGCCCTTGGCGTCGTAGAAGTGCGAGTAATGGGTGTTGTCGCTGAAGCAGTCTTGCTCGTCTTCCGGCGAGTTGGCTTCCAGGGATACTTTCATGCGCTCCCCGGCGAGTTCGCCCAGAGACAGGCTGCCCATGCCGAACAGCATTTTACGCAGGCCATCGGTCGCAGGTTCCGACTCCAGGGTGGCGCGGTAGTTGTCTTCGACGTTGGGCTTCCAGTTGCCGACCATTTCCTGCAGGTCGCTGACCAGCAGTTGGGTGACGGCGCGCAGGTAAGTGCGGCGACGCTCGTTGTGGCCGCCGGTTGCACCGTCACCGGTCATGTAGTCCGATGCCGGGCGGTTGCCCGCGCCTGGGCCGGTGCCGTTGAGGTCCTGGCCCCACAGCAGGAATTCGATGGCGTGGTAGCCGGTGGCGACGTTCGCTTCGGAACCGCCCAGTTCATTGAGGCTGGCGAGTTTTTCCGGAGTGATCTCCTTGACGTCGACCTTGTCTTCGCCGACCTGGATCTCGTTATTGGCGATGATATTGGCGTTCGCACCTGGGTTGCCCAGCGCGTGCTCGTAGGACTTGTCGACGTAGTCGATCAGGCCTTCGTCCAGGGGCCAGGCGTTCACCTGGCCTTCCCAGTCGTCGATGATGGTGTTGCCGAAGCGGAATACTTCGCTCTGCAGGTAGGGTACGCGTGCGGCGATCCAGGCGGTACGGGCCGCTTTCAGGGTTTCGTCGTTCGGGTTGGCGAGGAAGGTATCGATTGCGGTCTGCAGGGTTTTTGCGGTGGATTCGGCATCGCTGTACACCGCAAACACCATGTCTGCGTAGTGCGCGACCACGGCCTTGGCGGCCGCTTCGTCGACCTGGCCAGCCGGGGCAGCCGCCGGTGCGGTAGTGCTGGCGGCAGCGGGTGCCTGGGGCGCGGCGGCCTTGTCTTTACCTTCGCCGCAACCGGCGAGAGAAATGGCAATGGCCAGCAGACTGGCGGTGGCCAGGGGCATACGAATCATGGCGAACATCCTGCTTCGGTTGTTGAAAGGGCGCGCGGGGAGCGCAAACGCTGCGACATAATGCGAAAGATTTGCATTTTGTGTAAAGGCTTATACGCGGGAAATATTGAGTATCGAAGTGTAAATTCAAAGACTCACGGCGTTATTGCGCTCGGACTGCTTCAGATAAGCCGTCAACTCCCGGGCCTGCAGCGGTTTGCTGTAGTGATAACCCTGCCCCTCATGGCACCCCTCGGAGATGATGTAGGCCTCCTGTTCGGCAGTCTCCACGCCTTCGGCAATCACCTGCATGCCCAGGCTTTTGCCCAATTGGATAATGGCGCGCACGATGGTGGCGTCATCGTCGTCGTCCTGCAGGTCCTGGACGAAGCTCTTGTCGATCTTGATCTTGTCCAGGGGCAGGCTCTTGAGGTAACTCAAGGATGAGTAGCCGGTGCCGAAGTCATCAATGGCGATCAGCGCGCCGGAGCGACGCAGGCTCAGCAGGTGCTGGGCTGCGGTGCTGATGTCTTCCATCAGGCCGGTCTCGGTCACTTCCAGCTCCAGGCTGCGGGGCGGCAGGCGATAGATCTGCATCAGGTTGTTGACCACCCGCGGCAACTCGGTGTGGTGCAGTTGCACGGTGGACAGGTTGACGGCCATGCGCAGCGCGGTGAAACCCTGGTCATGCCATTCGCGCAGTTGCCGACACGCCTGGTCCAGCACCCATTCGCCGATGGGAATGATGGTGCCGTTCTGTTCCGCCAGCGGAATGAACAAGTCCGGCGGTACCAGCCCATGTTCCGGGTGTTGCCAACGCAGCAGCGCTTCCACACCGACCACGTGATGGTCGAGATAGCTGATTTGTGGTTGGTACACCAAGTGAAACTGCTCGCGGCCCAAGGCGTCTCGCAAGTCTTTCTCCAGTTCACGACGCCGGCGCATTTCGCTGTCGACGCTGGCGATATAAAACTGATAGCGGTTGCGCGAGCGGCTCTTGGCCAGGGTCATGGTCTGCTCGGCTTTCTGGAGCAACTTCTCGGTGCTGTCGCCATCTTCCGGGAACAGCGTGATGCCGATGGTGGCGCGCAGGCGGATCAGGTCATGCTCAAGGGCGAACTCTGCTTCCAGGTCATCAAGGATGCTTTGCGCCAGTTCGGCGGCTTCGTAGGGCTGGTCGATATCGGCTTGAACCAGGGCGAACTGGTCGCCGCCCAGGCGGGCGAGCGTGCCCAGGTGGCCACTATGGGCGCGCAAGCGATCAGCCAGCGCCAACAAGAGTTTGTCGCCGGCCTGGTAGGTGAATTGCTCGTTGACGCTCTTGAAATCATCCAGCCCCACGCACAACACCGCGACACGGCGTTGCCGGCGGCCGGCGTCCGTGAGGATTTTGTCCAGTTGCGCCTGCAACTTCTGGCGGTTCGGCAGGCCGGTCAGGAAGTCGTATTGGGCCATGCGCAACAGGCTCGATTCGGCCTCGTGGCGCAGGTGGGTATTGCGCTCGATGGATTCGAGCAATTGGTTGGCGGTGTTTATCCACTGCCCCAGTTCGTTGCGTTCGTGGCCCTTGAGCTGAGGGATCTTGTGCTCGCTGGGGCGGTCCGGGTTGATCGAGGTCAGGTGCTCGATCATCCGCGACAGCGGTTTGGTGAGCATCCAGTGATACACCAGGTACAGCACCAGCCCCATGACCAGGGCGCGCAATACGCCCGAGATAAAAATGATGACCGAGCTGACCAGAAAACTTCGACCATAGGTGGCGGTGTCGAGGGTGATGCTCAGGTCGCCGTAATATTCGCTGTAGGGGCCCTTGCCCACCAACGCAGTAGTAAAGGAGCGTTCCTGGCCAAGAATCAGGTCGGTCAACCAGCGGCTGGGCGACTGCTGTAAAGGACGGCTTTTTTCCGCCAGCATGGTCTCGTTGGGGTGCCCGATGGAAGCCATGCGCACAGCGTCGTCCTGGAACAGACCTTCGATCACCTGCATGCCCATCTCGCGATCCAGGCTGTACACGGCCTGGGTCGAGGGGTCGCGAAACATGTCGAGGATGCGCTGGGCATCGCCCGCCACGGCCTGGCGCGTTTTGTAGGCATCAAAAACGATCTGCGCCACGCTCAGCGCCACACCCACGATCAATGCCGACAGCAGCACAACCCGTAGCAACTTCACCGACAAGCTGTTCTTGAGTTCCAGCTTCAAAGGGGCATTCCTTGTCTCATGCGGGTGGCCGTCAATATGCCATGAGTATTGGCAATCTGGTGATGGCAGTCAAAGGGACATTCGGGCTTGAGATTAATTGAAGGGGCTGGATAAACGTGGAGGGATACCCGCTTATGTCAGGACGTTTGAGGCGTGGACTGGACGTCGGGCAGAGAAGAAGAAGGCGGAACAGATCCGCCCTCTGTTTGGCGACGCTCTCAAAAATTGATCTTACCCTCTGGCTGTTGCTCTTCCCCTCCGACCTTTGACTGTTCACCCGCTATGTCTACGAGTTTGTTCGTCAAGTCCAGTGCGCTTTTTGCCAGGTCCATTCCCTTCTCAAGAAGACCGGATAACATTGGCACTGCACCTGCGGCCGTTGAAATAGGATCCATTGTCATTCTCCACATTGATTCAGGAGGTTTATTCCTCCTGGCGTTTGTGTGGTGAATAGTTACCGTTGGGTTCCGGGATTTCTGGCATGGCAATCAGGGCGCCCATGAAAAAGCCCGGCAATCGCCGGGCTCTTTTTACTGCAAGCGTCGCTTAGGCAGTGAAGGTCTTGCCTTCGAACTGCTCAGCCACGAACTTCCAGTTGACCAGGTTCCAGAACGCTTCTACATACTTTGGACGCACGTTGCGGTAGTCGATGTAGTAGGCGTGTTCCCAGACGTCGCAGGTCAGCAGCGGGGTGTCGCCGTTGGTCAGCGGGTTGCCGGCGCCGATGGTGCTGGCCAGGGCCAGGGAACCGTCAGCCTTTTTCACCAGCCAGCCCCAACCGGAACCGAAGGTGCCGACCGAAGTCTTGGTGAACTCTTCCTTGAACTTGTCGAACGAACCGAACGCAGCGTTGATGGCTTCAGCCAGTGCGCCGGTTGGTTGGCCGCCGGCGTTCGGCGCCAGGCAGTTCCAGTAGAAAGTGTGGTTCCAGACCTGAGCGGCGTTGTTGAAGATGCCACCCGAGGAAGACTTGACGATCTCTTCCAGGGTCTTGCCTTCGAACTCGGTGCCAGGCACCAGGTTGTTCAGGTTCACGACATAGGTGTTGTGGTGCTTGTCGTGGTGGTATTCCAAGGTTTCCTTGGAGATGTGCGGCTGCAGGGCATCGTGTGCGTAGGGCAGCGGCGGCAATTCGAAAGCCATGATGATTCTCCTAATCAGGTCAGTTGCGGTGAGCGCAAGGCCGATCACGGGCGGCCAAACATGCGCCGGGGAGTTTGTACTCTTTGCGGCGCAGGGGGCCGATCATAGCACCGGGGGTGCGGCATAACCACGCAACAACTGTGTGGGATAGAGGTTCCAGAGCGTTTTGGAATATTGCTCAGGCGCTGATCAGTTGATAGGCCACCGAGAACATCATCGCGGCCACCAGCAGGTCCAGCAGGCGCCAGGTGGCCGGGCGTGCCAGCCAGGGTGCCAACCATGCCGCACCCAGCGCCAGGGTGGCGAACCACAGGAACGATGCACTGGCTGCACCGGCTACGTAGGCACCGGGTTCGGTTTGTTGCGCGCCCAGGGAGCCGATCAGCAGGACGGTATCCAGGTAGACATGGGGGTTGAGCAAGGTGACCGCCAAAGCGCTCAGCAGCACAGCGCGCAATGAGCGCGTCTTGAGGGTGTCGCTTTGGTCCAGGCTCTGCTTGGAGCACGCCCTGCGCAGCGCGCATGCGCCATACCAGAGCAAGAACGCTGCGCCGCCCCAGCGTGCCACCGCCAGCAGTATCGGGCTCTGCGCCAGCACGGTGGCCAGCCCGAATACCCCAGCGGCCACTAGCAGTGCGTCGCAGATCACACACAACGCCGCCACGGGTAAGTGGTGTTCGCGGCGCAGGCTCTGCGCGAGTACGAATGCATTTTGGCTGCCGATTGCCATGATCAACCCGAGGGCCACCAGCAAACCGTTCATATAGCTTTGCCACATAGAAGGAGATCCTTGTTGATGCTCAAACGATGCTGGCTATGGTGCGGGTCGGGGCTGTATAAGAAAAACCAATATTGCTGATCGCTCATTAGAGAAACTGATGTTCGACTATAAATTGCTTTCCGCCCTGGCGGCGGTGGTGGAACAAGCCGGCTTTGAGCGCGGTGCCCAGGTGTTGGGGCTGTCGCAATCAGCCATCTCCCAACGCATCAAGCTATTGGAGGCGCGCGTCGGCCAGCCGGTGTTGATACGGGCCTCGCCGCCAACGCCCACCGATATCGGTCGGCGCCTGCTCAACCATGTGCAGCAGGTGCGTTTGCTGGAGCGTGACCTGCAAAGCCAGGTGCCGGCCCTGGACGAGGAGGGCATGCCTGAGCGCCTGCGCATTGCCCTGAATGCCGACAGCCTCGCCACTTGGTGGGCCGAAGCAGTCAGCGACTTCTGCGCCGAACAGCATGTGTTGCTGGACCTGGTGGTCGAAGACCAGACCGTGGGCCTCAAGCGCATGCGCGCCGGTGAAGTGGCGGCCTGCATTTGTGCCAGCGAGCGTCCTGTGGCCGGTGCTCGCAGCCTGTTGCTGGGCGCCATGCGTTATCGGGCGCTGGCCAGCCCGGCCTTTCTGGCGCGGCATTTTCCTGGAGGCGTGCGGGCCGACCAATTGGCGCGCACGCCTGCGCTGGTGTTCGGCCCGGATGATTTCCTGCAGCACCGCTACCTGGCGTCCCTTGGCGTGGACGGTGGTTTCGAACACCATCTATGCCCGTCATCCGAAGGTTTTATCCGCCTGACGGAAGCCGGCTTGGGGTGGGGCCTGGTGCCTGAATTGCAGGTGCGCGACCAGTTGGAAACCGGTGTATTGGTCGAGTTATTGCCAGATAAGCCCATCGATGTGCCGCTGTACTGGCATCATTGGCGCAGTGGCGGGCAACTGTTGGGCTTGTTGACCGACCATCTGGCCGATGTGTGTGGTCATTGGTTGGTGCCGTTGGAGTGATGGCGCGCGTCAAGGCAAGAGCGATGAAAAATGAAAGAACACGGAGTACGACATGAAAATTCTGGTCACCGGCGCAAGCGGCTTCATTGGCGGGCGCTTTGCGCGCTTCGCCCTTGAGCAGGGCCTGGACGTGCGGGTCAACGGGCGGCGCGCCGAGGGTGTGGAACACCTGGTGCGGCGCGGTGCCGAGTTCATCCAGGGTGATTTGAATGATGCCGACCTTGTGCGCGACCTGTGCCGCGATGTCGAAGCCGTGGTGCATTGCGCCGGCGCCGTCGGGCTGTGGGGCAAGTACCAGGACTTCCACCAGAACAACGTATTGGTCACCGAAAACGTCGTCGAAGCCTGCCTGAAACAGCGCGTGGGGCGCCTGGTGCACCTGTCGTCGCCGTCGATCTATTTTGACGGTCGCGATCACCTTGGGCTCACCGAAGAGCAAGTGCCCAAGCGTTTCAAGCATCCCTATGCCGCTACCAAGTACCTGGCCGAGCAGAAGGTGTTCGGCGCCCAGGAGTTCGGCCTGCAAGTGATAGCCCTGCGCCCACGCTTTGTCACCGGGGCCGGCGATATGAGTATCTTCCCGCGCTTGCTGAAAATGCAGCGCAAGAACCGTCTGGCGATCGTCGGCGACGGTTTGAACAAAGTCGACTTCACCAGCGTGCACAACCTCAACGAGGCGCTGCTCAGCAGTTTGCTCGCCACCGGCTCGGCCCTGGGCAAAGCCTACAACATCAGCAATGGCGCACCGGTGCCGATCTGGGATGTGGTGAACTACGTGATGCGGCAGATGGAGCTGCCCCAAGTGACCCGCTATCGATCCTACGGTTTGTCCTACAGCGTGGCGGCGTTGAACGAGGCATTCTGCGCGATGTGGCCGGGGCGGCCGGAACCGGCGTTATCGCGTCTGGGCATGCAAGTGATGAATAAAAACTTCACCCTCGACATCAGTCGCGCCAGGCATTATCTCGACTACGAGCCCAAGGTCAGCCTGTGGGCCGCGCTCGACGAGTTCTGCAGTTGGTGGAAAGCCCAGGACCCGGGCCGCCAATAACCTCATAAGCAGCAACACTTCGGGAACCCCATTCCAGGTTCCGAGTCGATCCATGCGCCGGGAGTGCGGTTTATACTCCTGCCGCTCGGCTTTACAGCCAGCCATCTCATTGATTCAGGGTAGATTCATGCGTAACGATGCTAAAGACGACTTCGACAACGTTCCCAGCCTGCGGGCCGACCTTGGGGATGACGATGATTTCGTGCCGACCCCCGCGACGTCGGTGCGTTCGCGAACGACGCCCGTGGTCAAGGTCAAGAGCGCCAGCACTGGCCCGTTGTGGGCACTGGTCGGTGCGCTGTTGATCGCCTTTGCGGGCCTGGCCTGGTGGAGCTTCCAGCAGATTTCCCTGATGGGCCAGCAGTTGGTTGCCACCCAGGAAAGCTTTGCCCGCATCAGCGAGGAAGCGGCAGGACGGCTACAGGCGATTTCCGGCAAGGTCGTGGCCAGCGAAGCGAATGTGAACAACGGCAGCGAAGCCTTGAAGCTGCAGATCAAGCAACTGGAAGCCCAGTTGCAGGAGCAGGGCAAGCAACAGTTGGGCGTCGCCGGTCAAACCACCGAACTTGACAGCCGCCTGGCCCAGATGAGCGCCAGCAACACCGAGCTGACAGCGGCCAATACCAAGCTGCAAGGCCAGGTGCAGGCCCTCACTGACGCGGTCACCAGCCTCACGGCAGCACAGGCCGAGAGCAAGGGCCTGGCCACCGATGTGGCGGCCTTGAAGAAACAAGGCAACCCAAGCGCGGCCATCGCCCGCCTCGAGCAGGACGTGCTGGTGCTCAAGAGCGCCCAGGAAAACCAGCCGGCCAATATCGACGCGCCGACCAACAAGGAATTTGACGTGTTCCGCATCCAGACCACGCGCAATATCACCACCTTGCAGAGCCAGGTGCAGAACTTGAATCAGCGTCTCAATGCGCCTGCTGCGGTCACCCCACTGGGTCAATGAACTCAAAATCATCCTCTGTAGGAGCGAGCTTGCTCGCGAAAAACGTTAACGATCACGCAGGTTCCCTGGAATAAACGCGGCGCTTGTGAGCTTTTCGCGAGCAAGCTCGCTTCTACATTCGGGTGTTGATTGTCACCACTCGGTGACATTTCTTTTCCCCTTCGTTACTTGCCCCTGCCGCGCCCTTGTTTAGACTCCGGTCATCCCAAAAAAACAATAAGGGCCACCCATGACCACCCACCCACTGCCTGCCAGCAGTTGGCTGAATGCACCTGCCCATCACGCTTGGCTCGCCGCGGAAGGCCAGCGCCTGTTGGCGTTCGCCAAGGCATCGCGCCTGCCGGACGGGTTCGGCAACCTCGACGATAAAGGCCAGTTACCGGCCAATGCCCGCGCCGAAACCATGAACACCGCGCGCATGACCCACAGCTTTGCCATGGCCCACGCCATGGGGTTGCCGGGTTATGCCGAACTGGTGGCGCACGGTGTGGCAGCGCTCAGCGGCCCGCTGCGTGACAGTGAGCACGGTGGCTGGTTCGCCGCGCCCCAGGCGGCTGATGGCAACACCGGCAAGGCCGCCTACCTGCACGCCTTCGTGGCCCTCGCCGCCAGCTCTGCCGTGGTGGCCGGCGCGCCGGGTGCGCGCACATTAATGAACGACGCCGTCCATATCATCGACCAGTTCTTCTGGAGCGAAGAGGAGGGCGTCATGCTTGAATCCTTTGCCCGGGACTGGAGCGGCGTCGAAGCCTATCGTGGCGCCAACAGCAACATGCACGCCACCGAAGCTTTCCTGGCATTGGCCGATGTCAGTGGTGATACACGTTGGCTGGACCGTGCGCTGCGCATCGTCGAACGGGTGATCCACACCCATGCCGCTGGCAACCAATTCATGGTCATCGAACATTTCGATGCGCACTGGAAGCCGTTGCTCGGATACAACCAAGACAACCCCGCCGATGGCTTTCGCCCCTACGGCATCACCCCCGGCCATGGTTTCGAATGGGCGCGGTTGCTGCTGCACCTTGAAGCTGCGCGCCTCAAGGCCAAGCTGGCCACGCCGGACTGGCTGGTGAGCGACGCCAAAGGCCTGTTCGCCAGTGCCTGCGAGTACGCCTGGGCGGTGGATGGTGCGCCGGGCCTTGTCTACACTCTGGATTGGAACCAGCGCCCGGTGGTACGCGAGCGCCTGCACTGGACCCATGCTGAAGCCAGCGCCGCTGCTCAGGCGCTGCTCAAACGTACCGGCGAGCTGCATTACGAAACCTGGTACCGACGCTTCTGGGAGTTTTGCGAAACCCACTTCATCGACCGGCTCCAGGGCAGTTGGCACCACGAACTCAGCCCGCACAACCAACCCAGCAGTAAAATCTGGGGCGGCAAACCTGACCTGTACCATGCCTGGCAAGCGGTCGTGCTGCCTGCACTGCCCTTGGCACCCAGCCTGGCCAGTGCATTGGGCAGCGGATGCTATGTCACCAGGTGGTGACATTTGTACGTCCCTTTGTTACCTGCGCCCCGAAAATCCATGTTTAAACTCCGTGCAGCGCAAGCTCTAGACTTGCATGCATAACAACAAGAAAAGGTACTCAGATGAACGCGATTAATCGCCTCGCCGTCGCTATTTCCATTGCCTCGTTGTTCCCCCTCAGTGCATTTGCCGCCGACTCCAAAGGTACGGTGGAAGTGGTGCATTGGTGGACCTCCGGCGGTGAAAAAGCGGCTGTGGATGTCCTGAAGGCCCAAGTTGAGAAAGACGGCTTCACCTGGAAAGACGGTGCAGTGGCAGGCGGCGGTGGCGCCACCGCCATGACCGTGCTGAAAAGCCGTGCGGTCGCTGGCAACCCGCCAGGCGTTGCCCAGATCAAAGGCCCCGATATCCAGGAATGGGCCTCTACTGGCCTGCTCGACACCGACGTGCTCAAAGACGTCGCCAAAGAAGAAAAATGGGATTCGCTGCTCGACAAGAAAGTCTCCGACACCGTGAAATACGACGGTGACTACGTGGCCGTGCCGGTGAATATCCACCGCGTGAACTGGCTGTGGATCAACCCGGAAGTCTTCAAGAAAGCCGGCATCACCAAGAACCCTACCACCCTCGAAGAATTCTACGCAGCGGGCGACAAGCTCAAGGCTGCAGGCTTCATTGCGCTCGCCCACGGCGGCCAGCCTTGGCAGGACAGCACCGTGTTCGAAGCGGTGGTGCTTTCGGTAATGGGCGCTGATGGCTACAAGAAAGCGCTGGTCGACCTGGATAACGGCGCACTGACCGGCCCGGAAATGGTCAAGGCCCTCACCGAGCTGAAGAAAGTCGCGACCTACATGGACGTCGACGGCAAGGGCCAGGACTGGAACCTGGAAGCTGGCAAGGTCATCAACGGCAAGGCCGGCATGCAGATCATGGGTGACTGGGCCAAGTCCGAGTGGACCGCCGCCAAGAAAGTCGCTGGCAAGGATTATGAGTGCGTAGCGTTCCCGGGCACTGATAAAGCCTTCACCTACAACATCGACTCCCTGGCGGTGTTCAAGCAGAAAGACAAAGGCACTGCTGCGGGTCAGCAGGACATCGCCAAAGTAGTGTTGGGTGAAAACTTCCAGAAGGTGTTCAGCATCAACAAGGGCTCGATCCCTGTGCGTAACGACATGCTGACCAAGATGGAATCCTACGGCTTTGATTCCTGCGCCCAGACCGCCGCCAAGGACTTCCTGGCCGACGCCAAGACTGGCGGCCTGCAGCCAAGCATGGCGCACAACATGGCCACCACCCTGGCGGTGCAAGGTGCGTTCTTTGATGTCGTGACCAACTTCATCAACGACCCGAAAGCCGACCCGGCCGACACGGCCAAGAAGCTTGGCGCGGCGATCAAGTCGGCCAAGTAACACCCTATGTAGGAACCCGGCTTGCTGTGGCGAGGGAGCTTGCTCCCGCTGGGGTGCGAAGCGCCCCCAAAGACAGCGTCTGCTTCGCAGCCGAGCGGGAGCAAGCTCCCTCGCCACAAAGGCGGGTTCCTGCAGGTTGTAGTCCTTTTTCCCTGTACTGGATTTTCCCATGAGTTCTGTTGCTGTGTTCAGCAAGGCCTCGCCATTCGATGTACTGCAGCGCTGGCTCCCTAAACTGGTGCTGGCGCCGAGCATGTTCATCGTGCTGGTGGGCTTTTATGGCTACATCCTGTGGACGTTCGTGCTGTCGTTCACCACCTCGACCTTCCTCCCCAGCTACAAATGGGCGGGCCTGGCGCAGTATCAGCGGCTGTTCGATAACGACCGCTGGTGGGTGGCGAGCAAGAACCTGGCCGTGTTCGGCGGCATGTTCATCGGCATCACCCTGGTGATCGGTGTGCTGCTGGCGATTTTCCTCGACCAGAAAATCCGCCGCGAAGGCTTTATCCGCACCATTTACCTGTACCCGATGGCGCTCTCCATGATCGTCACCGGTACCGCCTGGAAATGGCTGCTCAACCCGGGCATGGGCCTGGACAAACTCCTGCGGGACTGGGGCTGGGAAGGCTTCCGTCTCGACTGGCTGATCGACCCGGACCGCGTGGTCTACTGCCTGGTGATCGCCGCTGTGTGGCAAGCCTCGGGCTTTATCATGGCGATGTTCCTCGCCGGCCTGCGCGGTGTTGATCAGTCGATCATCCGCGCTGCGCAGATCGATGGCGCAAGCCTGCCGCGTATCTACTGGAGCGTGGTGCTGCCGAGCCTGCGCCCGGTGTTCTTCAGTGCGGTGATGATCCTGGCGCACATTGCGATCAAGAGCTTCGACCTGGTGGCGGCAATGACCGCAGGCGGCCCGGGCTACTCGTCCGACCTGCCGGCTATGTTCATGTACTCGTTCACCTTCAGTCGCGGCCAGATGGGCATGGGTTCGGCCAGTGCGATCCTGATGCTCGGTGCGATCCTCGCGATCATTGTGCCGTACCTGTATTCCGAGCTGAGGACCAAGCGCAATGACTAGTCTCGCCGCCAAACCTGCCATCAGCCTGAGCCGCATCGCGATCTACGCGGTGCTGATCCTGGCGGTTCTGCTGTACCTGGTGCCGTTGGTGGTGATGCTGCTCACCAGCTTCAAGACCCCGGAAGACATCAGCACCGGTAACCTGCTGAGCTGGCCCACCGTGGTCAGCGGTATCGGCTGGGTCAAGGCCTGGGCCACCGTGGATGGCTACTTCTGGAACTCGATCAAGATCACCGTTCCTGCTGTGCTCATCTCTACCGCCATTGGCGCCTTGAACGGCTACGTGCTGTCGTTCTGGCGCTTCCGGGGTTCGCAGCTGTTCTTCGGCCTGCTGCTGTTCGGCTGCTTCCTGCCGTTCCAGACTGTGCTGCTGCCCGCGTCGTTCACCCTCGGCAAGATGGGCCTGGCCAGCACCACCACCGGCCTGGTGTTTATCCACGTGGTCTACGGCCTGGCGTTCACCACGCTATTCTTCCGTAACTACTACGTGAGCATCCCGGATGCGCTGATCAAGGCAGCACGCCTGGACGGAGCGGGTTTTTTCACCATCTTCCGCCGGATCATCCTGCCGATGTCGACGCCGATCATCATGGTCTGCCTGATCTGGCAGTTCACCCAGATCTGGAACGACTTCCTGTTCGGTGTGGTGTTCTCCAGTGGCGACTCCCAGCCCATCACGGTGGCGCTGAACAACCTGGTCAACACCAGTACCGGGGCCAAGGAATATAACGTGGATATGGCGGCGGCGATGATCGCCGGGCTGCCGACCCTGCTGGTCTATGTGATCGCAGGCAAGTATTTCGTGCGCGGCCTCACGGCCGGCGCGGTCAAGGGGTAATCATGGCTACGCTTGAACTTCGCAATGTAAACAAGACCTATGGCGCCGGCCTGCCCGACACCTTGAAGAACATTGAACTGTCGATCAAGGAAGGCGAGTTCCTCATCCTGGTCGGCCCGTCGGGCTGTGGTAAATCCACGCTGATGAACTGCATCGCCGGCCTTGAGACCATCACCGGCGGCGCGATCATGATCGGTGATCAAGACGTGAGCGGCATGAGCCCCAAGGACCGTGACATCGCCATGGTGTTCCAGTCCTACGCGCTGTACCCGACCATGAGCGTGCGCGAGAACATCGAGTTCGGCCTCAAGATCCGCAAGATGCCGCAAGCCGACATCGACGCCGAAGTGGCGCGCGTGGCCAAGTTGCTGCAGATCGAACACCTGCTCAACCGCAAGCCGGGCCAGTTGTCCGGTGGCCAGCAACAGCGCGTGGCCATGGGCCGTGCCCTGGCGCGTCGGCCGAAGATCTACCTGTTCGACGAACCGCTGTCCAACCTCGACGCCAAGCTACGGGTCGAGATGCGTACCGAAATGAAGCTGATGCACCAGCGTCTGAAAACCACCACCGTCTACGTGACCCACGACCAGATCGAAGCGATGACCCTGGGCGACAAAGTGGCGGTGATGAAGGACGGCATCATTCAGCAATTCGGCACCCCGAAGGAAATTTACAACGACCCTGCCAACCTGTTTGTGGCAAGCTTTATCGGTTCACCACCGATGAACTTCGTTCCCATGCGTCTAAAACGACAGAACGGTGGTCTGGTCGCGCTGCTCGACAGCGGCCAGGCCCGTTGCGAGTTGCCGCTGGGCGTGAATGACGCCGGGTTGGAAGACCGCGATGTGATCCTAGGCCTGCGCCCGGAGCAGATCGTGCTGGCAGCGGGCGAGGGCAACGGCTCGTCGAGCATTCGCGCCGAAGTGCAGGTGACCGAGCCTACCGGCCCGGACACCCTGGTGTTTGTGCAGCTCAATGACACCAAGGTCTGCTGCCGTTTGGCGCCGGACGTGGCACCGCAAGTGGGCGAGACACTGACCTTGCAGTTCGACCCGGCCAAGGTATTGCTGTTTGACGCCAAGACCGGTGAGCGGTTGGGCGCAGTGGCTTCATTGCCGGCACAGGGGCATGCCGACAATGTGACCAAGTTCAAGGGCCGTTGAGCAAGATAAGTGATTGTTTTAGTTAAAAAATGTAACCCGCGTTAGATAAAAACAGTTTAATAACAATAAAGACGAGGATGTAGGGATGAAAAAGCAACACAACAACACCCGGCTGATCTGCCAACTCTCAGCGGCAGCAGCCCTTGTATTGTCCGCCAATGCGATGGCGGCCGATGCATTCAGCGCCGATTCCAAGTGGATGACCGGCGATTGGGGCGGCGAGCGTACCAAGCTGATCGAGCAAGGTATCGACATCAAGGCCGACTACGTGGGCGAGATGGGCTACAACGCCCACGGCGGCTACAACGACGACAAGACCGGTCGTTACTCCGACCAGTTCGGTCTGGGCGTGGCGCTGGACCTGGAAAAATTGTGGGGCTGGGATAACACCCAGGCCAAGATCCAGTTGACCAATCGTAATGGCCAGAACATCTCCAATGACCGCATTGGCGACCCGCGTGCCGGCACCTTGAGTTCCTCGCAAGAAGTGTATGGCCGTGGCCACATGGTGCGTCTGACCCAGTTCTGGATTCAGCACCAGATGTTCGATAACAAGCTGGACGTGAAGCTCGGTTACTTCGGTGAAGGCGAAGACTTCAACACCTTCCCTTGCGACTTCCAGAACCTGTCGTTCTGCGGCTCGCAGGTCGGTAACTACGTCAATACCTGGTACAACTGGCCGGTCGCCCAGGCCGCTATCCGCGTGAAATACAACATCACGCCTGAGCTGTATGCGCAAATCGGTGCCTACAACCAGAACCCGTCGCAGTTGGAGCACGGCAACGGCTTCAAACTCAGCGGCAGTGGTACCAAGGGCACCGTGATTCCGGTGGAATTGGTCTGGTCGCCAAAGGTTAATAACCTGCCGGGCGAATACCGTGTGGGTTTCTATAAAAGTGCGGCCGATGCTCCGGATGTACGTGAAGACGTC
Organism: Pseudomonas sp. MF6767; assembly: GCF_016405475.1. NCBI lineage: Bacteria > Pseudomonadati > Pseudomonadota > Gammaproteobacteria > Pseudomonadales > Pseudomonadaceae > Pseudomonas > Pseudomonas sp. MF6767. The sequence goes on from NZ_JAEKCY010000008.1 coordinate 149,343, forward strand.
AACGGTAACGATGCGGTCCTCAGCGGCGCCGACTTCCGTACCCGCAGCAGCAAGAAAGGCTACTGGTTCGTTGCGCAACAGCAACTCACCACCCATAACGGCGACGCTTCCCGTGGCCTGAACATTGCAGCCAACGCGACCTTCCATGACAAGGAAACCAACCTGGTCGACAACTACCAGTCGTTGATGCTCGTGTACAAAGGCCCATTCGACGCGCGTCCAAAAGATGACGTCGGCATTGGCGTCGCTCGCCTGCATGTCAACGATGACGTGAAGAAGAACTCTCAATTGCTCAACGCCGCCAATGGTGTGAGCGACTACGACAATCCGCTGTACACGCCGATTCGTGAGACTGAATACAACGTCGAACTCAACTACGGTTTCCACGTCACCAACTGGCTGACTGTGCGTCCGAACCTGCAGTACGTTGTCCAGCCTGGCGGCGTGGATAAAGTCGACAACGCGCTGGTAGCGGGCCTGAAAATTCAGTCTACGTTCTAACGCTGTTGCGATAAGCTCCTCTCTCTGTGCGCATTTGCGGGTAGCCATGGCTATCCGCTTTTTTTTGCGTGGCACTGTGATATTCGGGACCTGGGCACATGCACGAGCAACCGCTGCAACGCTTTTTCAAATCCCTGCGCGAGCGTCCGGTGTTCGCCTGGGAGCGCTTTCAGATGCGCGATGTGTTGGTGATCGACCACCCCCTGTGCCAGGCGGTGTTCAGTCGCCAGGGTGCGCAATTGCTGCACTTTCAACCTACGGGCCAGAAGCCGTGGCTGTGGTGTGCCGCCAAATGGCCGCAAGTCGGGGCTATCCGTGGTGGCGTACCGGTGTGCTGGCCGTGGTATGGCCGCCACCCCAGCGAAAATGCCTGGCCGTCCCACGGATGGGCCCGCTTGATCGACTGGAAACTGCTCGACAGCAGCACCGATGACGACGGCGTGCGGCTGCACTGGCAATTGCAGCTGTGCGACTGGCAGGTGGACCTGCACGCGCACCTGGGTGACACCCTGGAACTGCGCCTGAGCACCGAGCATCACGACGAGCTGCCGTGCCAGTTGAGTCATGCATTGCACGCTTACTGGCGTATTGGTCACGTCGATGAGGTAGCGCTGTCTGGGCTCGAAGGAGCACAAGGTTACGACCAGCTCAATCGCCAGGTTTGCCAGCAGGAAGGTGAATTGCGGGTCGATGGCGGATGCCAGCGGGTGTTCCAGCATGAGGGCGAATTGCAGCTCAAGGACCACGCCTGGCAGCGTGAACTGTGCATCGACACCGGCGACAGCGCCGACACGGTGGTGTGGCACCCGGGGAGCCGGCCGCTGTTGGGCGTGAGCTTTAACGAAGCGTCGGGGTTTGTGTGCGTAGAGGCGGCGATGGCGGCGGCGAGCCTGGCGCCGGGGGAGAGGGCCCACTTGAGTTTGCAGGCCAGGGCAGGGGTTTAGCGATAGCGCCGGTACTGCTGGAAGAGCTGCCTGCTAGTTGAATTCATGATCGTTCCCACGCTCCGCGTGGGAATGCAGCCTATGACGCTCCGCGTCACGACGCTAAAGGCAGACGCAGAGCGTCCAGTGAGGCATTCCCACGCGGAGCGTGGGAACGATCAGTTGACACGGATTTAGTTGAATTCATCCCCCACCGGATATCGGCTGTCATTCAAACTCTCTTTGATCTTGCGCAAATGCGGCTGGAAATCCACTCCGCGACGCAGGGTCATACCCGTTGCCAACACGTCCAATACCGTCAATTGGATAATCCGAGAAGTCATCGGCATGTAGATATCCGTGTCTTCCGGCAACGGGATGTTCAGGCTCACCGTACTGGCCTTGGCCAGCGGCGAGTTTTCGGCGGTCACGCCCAGCACTGACGCACCGTTTTCCCGAGCGATACGCGCCACTTCCACCAGCTCGCGGGTACGGCCGGTGTAGGAAATGATCACGAACAACTCACCGGTGTGCGCCACCGAGGCGATCATGCGTTGCATCAGCACGTCGGCATGGGCGGTCACCGCCAGGTTGAAGCGGAAGAACTTGTGCAACGCGTCCATGGCGACGGGGGCCGAAGCGCCGAGGCCAAAGAAGTGGATTTGCCGCGCCTGGATCAACAAGTCCACGGCCTTGCTGATCAGCGCCGGGTCCAGGGCCTGGCACGCACTGTCCAAGGAGGCAATGGCGCTGCCAAAGATCTTCTGGGTGTAGGCCTCAGGGTTATCATCGGCCTCCACGGCGCGGCTGACATACGCGGCGCCACTGGCCAGGCTTTGCGCCAACTGCAATTTGAGTTCAGGGTAACCGCTGACACCGAACGAACGGCAGAAGCGGTTGACCGTCGGTTCACTGACCGAGGCGGCCTGGGCGAGGGCGGCGATCGAGAAGCGTGTGGCCTGCTGCGGGTTGAGCAGGATCACTTCAGCGACTTTGCGCTCGGCCTTGTTCAATTCTTCGAGGCGGTTCCGGATCTGTTCCAGAAGATTTCGCACGCGGTCCATTCAGTCTTTCCTTCGGGCGACGATGCAAATAAAAAGGCGGTAACCAATCGATGAGTGGCTTTTCGCGGTGGCCTATCCTACTGAGGGTAGCTGAACACCACCACTCGCAATGCGTATTTCGGGAAAATGTTGTGGTTATTACTACATTTTTCCTTGAGTGATGCCTTGAAAAAAGGTATTTGTAGCTTAACTTGATAAAAGAACAAACATCATGCCTTCGATAACCGTGGAACCCTGCACCTTTGCCCTGTTTGGCGCCTTGGGTGATCTGGCGCTGCGCAAGTTATTTCCTGCCCTTTATCAACTCGATGGCGCCGGGTTGCTGCACGACGACACACGCATCCTGGCCCTGGCCCGTGAAGCCGGCTCCGAGCAGCAACACCTGGCCCATATCGAAAAAGAATTGCGTAAATACGTCGGCAAAGAGCTCGACGAAGCCGTGGCCCAGCGTTTCCTCGCACGCCTGGCTTATGTGCATGTCGACTTCATGAAGGCCGACGACTACGTCGCCCTGGCCGAAAAAGCCGGCAGCGAGCAACGCCTGATTGCCTACTTCGCTACCCCGGCGGCGGTATACGGCGCGATCTGCGAAAACCTGTCCAAGGTCGGCCTGGCGGAAAATACCCGCGTAGTGCTGGAAAAACCCATCGGTTCGGACCTGGAGTCGTCGCGCAAGGTCAACGACGCCGTGGCGCAGTTCTTTCCGGAAAACCGCACCTATCGCATCGACCACTACCTGGGCAAAGAGACGGTGCAGAACCTGATCGCCCTGCGTTTCGCCAACAGCCTGTTCGAAACCCAGTGGAATCAGAACTACATCTCCCACGTGGAAATCACCGTGGCCGAGCAGGTTGGCATCGAAGGCCGTTGGGGTTACTTCGACAAGGCTGGCCAGCTGCGCGACATGATCCAGAATCACTTGTTGCAACTGCTTTGCCTGATTGCCATGGACCCGCCTGCCGACCTGTCCGCCGACAGCATCCGCGACGAGAAGGTCAAGGTGCTCAAGGCCCTGGCGCCGATCAGCCCCGAGGGCCTGACCACTCAGGTAGTCCGTGGCCAGTACATCGCCGGCTACAGCGCTGGTAAAGCCGTGCCGGGTTACCTGGAAGAAGACAACTCCAATACCCAGAGCGACACCGAGACGTTCGTTGCCCTGCGTGCCGATATCCGTAACTGGCGCTGGGCCGGCGTGCCGTTCTACCTGCGTACCGGCAAGCGTATGCCGCAAAAACTGTCGCAGATCGTCATTCACTTCAAGGAACCGTCCCACTACATCTTCGCCCCGGAGCAGCGCCTGCAAATCAGCAACAAGCTGATCATCCGCCTGCAGCCGGACGAAGGTATTTCCCTGCGTGTGATGACCAAGGAGCAGGGCCTGGACAAAGGCATGCAACTGCGCAGCGGACCACTGCAATTGAATTTTTCCGACACCTATCGCAGCGCACGCATCCCCGATGCCTACGAGCGATTGTTGCTGGAAGTGATGCGCGGCAATCAGAACCTGTTTGTTCGCAAAGATGAAATCGAAGCCGCGTGGAAGTGGTGTGACCAGTTGATCGCCGGGTGGAAAAAATCCGGTGATGCGCCCAAGCCGTATGCGGCGGGGTCCTGGGGGCCGATGAGCTCCATTGCACTGATCACGCGGGATGGGAGGTCGTGGTATGGCGATATCTGAATTGAAACTGCCTCAGGGCGTCACTGCCCATGAGTACCGTACGCCTGCGCTGCTGGCCGATGGCCTGGCCAATGACGTGGCTGAGCAACTGCGCTCGGCCATCAGTGCTCGTGGCGAGGCGACGTTGGTGGTGTCCGGTGGCCGCAGCCCCGTGGCGTTTTTCCAGAACCTGGCCAAGCAGGGCCTGGACTGGTCCAAGGTCACCATCACCCTTGCCGATGAACGCTGGGTGCCGGTCGAACATGCCGACAGCAATGCTGGCCTGTTGAAGCAACACTTGCTGCAAGGTCCGGCGGCCAAGGCGAAGTTCTTGAGCCTGTACAGCCCCGCTGCCAATCTTGAAGACGCTGCCGAGCAGGCCGATCGCCTGCTGGGCGAGTTGCCAGCCATTGATGTGCTGGTGCTGGGCATGGGCGATGACGGCCACACCGCATCGCTGTTCCCCAACAGCCCTAACCTGAGCGAAGCGCTTAAGGCCGACGGTACCCGCCGTTGCTGGCCGATGCTGGCGCCCACTGTGCCGCACCAGCGCCTGACCATGAGTCGTGCGCTGCTGGCCACGGCCAGCTACACCGTGCTGTCGATTTCCGGCAGTTCGAAATTGACTACCTTGAGCGCCGCCCTGGCCAGCGACGATGTTGCTGCCATGCCGATTCGCGCGTTTTTGCAACCTACTCTAGAGATTTACTGGTGCCCATGAGCCAAGGATCAGCCGCTATGAAAAGCCCTCAACCGACCGTGTCCATGGCGGATAAAGTTGCCTTGATCGACAGCCTCTGCGCCAAGGCGCGGATCCTGCCGGTGATCACCATCGCCCGCGAGCAGGACATCCTGCCGTTGGCCGACGCCCTGGCCGCTGGCGGTTTGACCGCGCTGGAAGTGACCCTGCGTTCCGAGTTCGGCCTCAAGGCCATTCAGGTCTTGCGCGAGCAACGTCCTGAGCTGTGCACCGGTGCCGGTACCGTGCTCGACCGTCACATGCTCGAAGCGGCAGAAGTGGCAGGCTCGCAATTTATCGTCACCCCCGGCATCACCCGTGACTTGCTGGAAGCCTCGGTACACAGCCCGATCCCGCTGTTGCCGGGCATCAGCAACGCCTCCGGCATCATGGAAGGCTACGGCCTGGGTTATCGCCGCTTCAAGCTGTTCCCGGCTGAAGTCAGCGGTGGTGTTGCTGCCATCAAGGCTCTCGGCGGCCCGTTCGGCGAAGTCAAATTCTGCCCGACTGGCGGTGTTGGCCCGGCCAACATCAAGAGCTACATGGCGTTGAAAAACGTGATGTGCGTGGGCGGCAGCTGGATGTTGGATCCGGAGTGGGTCAAGAACGGCGACTGGGCGCGTATCCAGGAAGTCACTGCCCAGGCGCTGGCGCTGCTGGACTGAACTGATTTATCGAATCGTTGTTGCTGTGCTTAACGGCATTTTTGCGGCGCACTTGGTCGGTGTGCCGCTTTTTTTTGCCTGTAGAAAAACCTCAAGCACATCGCTGCTCTGAAGGTGGGAGCTGGCTTGCCTGCGATAGCCATTTATCAGTTAGCCCATCTTTGGCTGATACACCGTTATCGCAGGCAAGCCAGCTCCTACAGTTTTAAACGGTGTTTAGTTTGGTGATCGCGTGGACTAGCGCATTGATGTCCGCCGCCGACGTCACCAGCCCCGGCGTCACCCGGATACAGGTGCCAAACGCTGCCCCCGTGCGCGTGGTGGTGAACAGGCCGTGCTCCTTGAGCAACCTGTCCGCCATCGCCTGCTGATTACGCCCGATGAACTTGAAGGCTGTGATCCCGCAATACAGTCGCGGGTCATCCGAGGTCAGCACTTCAATTCCCGGCAACGGCCGTACCTGGTTTACCCACAGGTTGCGCAGGTAATTGACGCGTGCGCCCTTGGCCGCCGCGCCACCCAACTGTCGATGCTCTTCAAATACCAGGGGCAATGTCATCAGCGCCGGAAAGTTCGGCGTGCTGTAGGACGTACGCGCTCGCACATCGGTGGCTGGGTAGTGAAACTCGCCCATATCCGGGTCGATATCGGCCAGGCGCTCTGGTGCGATATACAAAAAGCCCAGGGTCAGCGGCGCGCCGATCCATTTGTGCAGGTTGAAGCCTGCGAACTGAATGCCCAGTTCGGCCAGGTTGAAGTCGATCTGGCCCAAGGCGTGCGCGCCGTCGAGGATCACGTCGATTGCGCGTTCGCGCGCGGCCTTGGCAATGTCCGCAACCGGCATGACCAGGCCCGTACGGTGGGTCACATGGGTCAAGGCCATTAATTTCAGACGCGGGTACTGCACAAACGCATCGTGATAAGTCTGCACCAGGCTGTCGAAACTGGCCGGGTGGGTGTGGGCCACCTCTATCACTTCCACGCCGCGAATCGCTGCCAGCCAGCGCATGGCGCCTTTGACCGTGTCGTACTCCAGGTCGCTGATCAGCACCTGGTCGCCCGGTTGCAGGCGATTGTAGTTACGGATCAGCGACTGCAAGGCTTCGGTGGCGTTACGGGTGAAAGCGACCGATTCGGGGTCGACATCAATCAACCCGGCCAACTGGCGGCGTATCTCGTTGTTTTCGCCCTGCTCAAAACGCTGGCGCACATGCACAGAGTTGCTGCGGTTGATAAAGCTGATGTGCTCAAGGTACTGGGCCTGCACCGCCCGGCTCATGCGCCCGAAGTAGCCGTTTTCCAGGTTGATCGGACCGGGCTCGTATTCATAGCGTTGGGCGATGGCCTGCCAGTGCGGGTCGTTATCGGCATTCCTTGGCATGGTGAGTCTCTTAGTGGCGGGGGGCGGGTCTGCCATGTTTGGCGCGCAGTGGTTCAAGCAATTCGGACAGTCCGTTGTGGTCGATTTCCTGCATCAAGGCCAGCAAACCGCCCAGTTCCCCGTGGGGGAAACCTTCACGGGCGAACCAATTCAGGTAGGGCCCAGGCAGGTCGGCAATGATCCGGCCTTTGTATTTGCCAAAGGGCATTTGGCGGGTGATCAGCAGTTCGAGTTTTTCGGGATTCATGAACGTCGTAGGGTTGAGGCCAGGCTTTCGAAAATACAGGCATTCTGCATGAAGGCCAAATGACAGATCATGCAAATAACCAACATACAGATGGTTCAATAATTCGTAAGTTATTGAAAATAAACATAAAAATAATTTTTATAAACCTGGCACGGGCGCTGCAATAACCAAGGCAACCTTCTAACCCGTACAAGGAATTGAAAAATGACTGATATCAACAAAGAATCGATCTCCGTACTGAACGACCTGATCGAGACCAGCATCGACGGCCAAAAGGGTTTCAAGGAATGCGCTGAAGACATCAAGCATCCGGAACTCAAGGCATTGTTTGCCAAGCGTGCTGTTGATTGCGGTACCGCTGCCGAAGAACTGAAAACTGCTGTGCGTGCCCTGGGCGGCGATCCAGAGAAGTCCGGTAGTGTTGCCGGCGCCCTGCACCGTGGCTGGGTCGACGTGAAGTCGATGGTCACCGGCAAGGACGAAGAGGCCGTATTGAACGAAGCCGAGCGCGGTGAAGACCACGCACTGAAGGCTTACAAGGAAGCGATCGAGAAGATCAACAAGCACAACCTGGTGGGCATTCGTGACTTGGTTGAGCGTCAGTACCACGGTGTACAGCGCAACCACGACCAGGTAAAAGCCCTGCGTAACCAGGCTCGCGCTCAGTCGTAAGACCTGAGGTAAGACCTACGCTGGACCTAGTGTGGGAGCGGGCTTGCTCGCGAAAGCGGTGGATCAGTCACTGTTGTATTGGCTGATACACCGCATTCGCGGGCGAGCCCGCTCCCACATTTTTTTATGCAAAGGCTGGAATGTAGATCAGCCGATGCTGATTGGCGGCAGCTCGGTCAGGGTCACGACTTGCTGTTTGCGCGGCGCCAGAATCTCCGCCTCGCCATCGACTACCAACTCATCACGCTGGTTGAACACCCGAGTGGCAATGCGCACGCGAAACTTCGGCAGTTTCTCGAGGATTTCCAAGCGCACGGTCAGGGTGTCGCCGATCTTCACCGGTTTCTGGAAGGTCATTTGCTGGCCGATATAGATCGTGCCCGGCCCAGGCAGCTCGCAGGCCACTGCCGCGCTGATCAGCGCGCCGCTGAACATGCCGTGGGCAATCCGCTCCTTGAACATGGTCGCCTTGGCGTATTCAGCGTCCAGGTGCACCGGGTTGTGGTCACCCGACATGGCGGCGAACAACTGGATATCGCGCTCTTCGACGGTTTTGCTGAAGCTGGCAGTCTGGCCCACTTCAAGCGCTTCGTACGGGGTGTTGGTTACCTGGGTCATCTCAAGGTGCATCCTGTGGCTTAACGGTAATTAATCGGCTGATTTTAAAGCAAAAACTATTCGCAGCGGGTGGGCCTGCGCAACGCCAGCGCCTGGTCGAGCCAGGTCAGCAGGTCGGCGGTGACTTCATCACGGTTGGTTTCGTTGAATACTTCATGGCGCGCCTGCGGGTAAAGCGTCAATTGCACGTCCTGGCAACCGGCCTCACACAGGGCGTGGGCCAGGTGCTTGAGACGCTTGCCTTCACTCACCGGATCACGATCGCCGCCCATCACCAGGATCGGCAGGCCGGGATCAATCTGCGCCAGGTTGGAGACTTTGCTGATCTGCTGCAAGCCGCCCAACAGGTCGATCCACAGTTGATTGGTGCAACGAAAGCCACAGAGTGGGTCGTTGATGTAGTTGTCCACTTCAACCGGGTCGCGGCTGAGCCAGTCAAACGCGGTGCGATTGGGTTTGAAGGCTTTGTTGAATGAGCCGAACGACAAGAAGTCGATCAACGCACTGCGTCCTCGCAGGCCTTGGCGTGCACGTTCGATGCGCGCAATGATTTGCGCTGCACGGTAGAGGGCCACTGGCTGGAAATTCGAGCCGCTGAGTATTGCGCCATGCAAGCTGGCGCTGTGATGCAGCAAGTATGCCTGGGAGATATAGCTGCCCATGCTGTGGCCCAGCAAGATGATCGGCAGCCCGGCATGCTGTTGGCCGATGTGCTGATTAAGGCTGGCCAGATCGCCCACGACTTTGTTCCAGCCATCCGTTTCAGCATATAGCCCAACGGTGCCGGCCTCGGCGGTACGGCCATGCCCACGCTGGTCCAGCGCATATACGCCATACCCTGCGCCACACAACGCTTGCGCCAGGCGCGCATAGCGACCGCCGTGCTCGGCCATGCCATGGGAAATCATCACCACGGCCCTGGGCGGGCCGTCGGGCATCCATTGGTTGACGTACAGACGGGTGTGGTCGTTCGCGGTCAGCCAGAAGGTGCTGTGGTTCATGGCGGCTTCCTTTGCTCAGGGTGGTTGCATTGTATAGCTCATCCGGCGTGGGGCGGGGTATCTGCCTACGCCTTAGGTACAAGATTCATACAATCAATGACACAGTTCAGCGTCTTGCCTGTTTGGCCATAGCTGCTAACTTCCCCAAAGCTCCGCTTCTTATTGCTGCACATCTGCATGGCAGCGGCCGGACACACTCAGGTAAAGAGGACAAGAATAATGCAACCTGATTTCTGGAATGACAAACGCGCGCCGGGAGTCCCCAATGCCATCGACCTCAGCACCTACAAGTCGGTGATCGAGGTCTTCGAGCGTTCCTGCAAGACCTTTGCCGACCGTCCGGCATTCAGCAGCATGGGCATTACCCTCACCTACGCCGAGCTTGAGCGCCAGAGTGCGGCGTTTGCCGGTTACCTGCAGCAGCACACCGACCTCAAGCCCGGCGAGCGCATCGCGGTGCAGCTGCCCAACGTGCTGCATTACCCGGTTGCGGTGTTCGGCGCACTGCGCGCCGGGCTGATCGTGGTCAACACCAACCCGCTTTATACGCCGCGCGAGATGCGCCATCAGTTCAAGGATGCCGGTGTGCGGGCGCTGGTCTACCTCAACCTGTTCGGTTCACGTGTGCAGGAGGTGTGCACCGACACGGAGATCGACTACCTGATCGAAGCCAGGATGGGCGATTTCATGCCCGCCGCCAAAGGCTGGCTGGTCAACACCGTGGTCGACAAAGTCAAGAAGATGGTCCCGGCCTACCACCTGCCGCGGGCGGTTTCGTTCAAGCGCGCCCTGCGCATGGGCGCGGGCCTTGGAGTGACGCGCCATCCGGTGACCCTGGACGACGTCGCCGTGCTGCAATACACCGGCGGCACCACTGGGCTGGCCAAGGGCGCGATGCTCACTCACGGCAACCTGGTGGCGAACATGCAGCAAGTGCGGGCGTGCATGTCGCAACTGGGCGACGACGGCCATCCGCTGATCAAGGAAGGGCAGGAGGTGATGATTGCACCGCTGCCGCTGTACCACATCTATGCATTCACGGCCAATTGCATGTGCATGATGGTCTCCGGTAACCACAACGTGCTGATCACCAACCCACGGGACATCGGCGGGTTTATCAAGGAGCTCAAACAGTGGCAGTTCTCCGGCCTGTTGGGGCTCAACACACTGTTTGTGGCGCTGATGGACCACCCGGATTTCAAGACCCTGGATTTCTCCCACCTGAAGATTACCAACTCCGGCGGCACCGCCCTGGTCAAGGCCACGGCGGAACGCTGGAAAGCGGTGACCGGCTGCGCCATCGGCGAAGGCTACGGCCTCACCGAAACCTCGCCAGTGGCCAGTACCAACCCCTACGGCGGCCTGTCGCGCCTGGGTACCGTGGGCATCCCGGTGCCGGGTACGGCGATGAAGGTCGTGGATGAGCTGGGGCAAGAACTGCCGTTGGGCGAGCGCGGCGAGCTGTGCATCCAGGGCCCACAAGTGATGAAGGGCTACTGGCAGCAACCGGCCGCCACCGCCGAAACCCTGGACGCCGATGGCTGGTTGAAGACCGGTGATATTGCGGTGATCGACACCGATGGCTACATCAGTATTGTGGATCGCAAGAAGGATTTGATCATCGTCTCGGGTTTCAACGTGTACCCCAACGAAATCGAAGACGTGATCATGGCCCACCCGGCCGTGGCCAACTGCGCCGTGATCGGCGTACCGGACGAGCGCACGGGGGAGGCGGTGAAGCTGTTCGTGGTGGCACGGGCCCAGGGGGTGAGCCTCGAGGAACTGAAGGCGTACTGCAAGGCCAACTTCACGGGGTACAAGGTGCCCAAGCATATTGTGTTGAGAGAGTCGTTGCCGATGACGCCGGTGGGGAAAATTCTGCGCCGGGAGCTGCGCGACATCGCTTGAATTGAAATAGGGTACAAAAATGTGGGAGCTGGTTTGCCCGCGATAGCAGTGTTTCAGTCGCCTGTTGAATTGACTGATCCATCGCTATCGCAGGCAAGCCAGCTCCCACACTGTATTTTTCGCCCGTGAGAGCCTGTTCTAGAGCCATTTCTGGAGTTATAGAATTTTTGCTCTAAAAGTGACCATTGGATGTTCTTGAGTCATGTTTATGACTGTAGGGGCCTCTTTTGGCTCTAGGCGGCCCTTGGCAAAGCTGCTACTCTCGGCGCGCTTTGTGACTTCTAGGCCTGCTTGAAAGCGCCAGACTCACCTAAAAACATACACCAATAATAATCGCATCAAATGCGATGATGAATTCGCGTCGCTGAGGAGTGGGCTTCCATGAATGAAGACTTTTGGAAGGATAAGTACCCCGCCGGGATTGCTGCACAGATCAATCCAGACGAGTATCCGAATATTCAGGCGGTACTGAAGCAGTCCTGCCAGCGCTTCGCCAACAAACCGGCTTTCAGCAACCTGGGCAAGACAATCACCTACGGTGAACTGTACGAATTGTCCGGCGCATTCGCCGCGTATCTGCAACAGCATACCGATTTGAAGCCTGGCGATCGAATCGCCGTGCAACTGCCCAACGTTCTGCAATACCCCGTCGCTGTATTCGGTGCGATCCGCGCCGGCCTGATCGTGGTCAACACCAACCCGCTGTATACCGCGCGGGAGATGGAACACCAATTCAATGATTCGGGGGCCAAGGCCCTGGTTTGCCTGGCCAACATGGCGCACCTGGCTGAAAAAGTCGTGCCCAAGACCGCCGTCAAGCACGTGATCGTCACCGAAGTTGCCGACCTGCTCTCGCCGTTCAAGCGCGTGCTGATCAACAGCGTGATCAAATACGTAAAGAAAATGGTCCCGGCCTATCATCTGCCCCAGGCCATCAAGTTCAACGACGTACTCGCCAAGGGCCATGGCCAGCCGGTCAACGATGCCAGCCCGGCCAGCGGCGATGTGGCCGTGTTGCAATACACCGGCGGTACCACCGGCGTGGCCAAGGGCGCGATGCTGACCCACCGCAACCTCGTCGCCAACATGCTGCAATGCAAGGCGCTGATGGGCTCCAACCTCAATGAAGGCTGCGAGATCCTGATCACGCCGCTACCGCTCTACCACATCTATGCCTTCACCTTTCATTGCATGGCGATGATGCTGATCGGCAACCACAACATCCTGATCAGCAACCCGCGCGACCTGCCGGCGATGGTCAAGGAACTGTCGAAGTGGAAGTTCAGCGGCTTCGTCGGCCTCAACACCCTGTTCGTGGCACTGTGCAACAACGAAGGTTTCCGCAAGCTGGACTTCTCTGCGCTGAAGGTCACCCTATCGGGCGGCATGGCGTTGCAGCTGGCGGCGGCGGAGCGTTGGAAGGCCGTGACCGGCTGCGCGATCTGCGAAGGCTACGGCATGACCGAAACCAGCCCGGTGGCCACGGTCAACCCGATCCAGCACATCCAGATCGGCACCATCGGCATTCCGGTGCCTTCCACCGCGTGTAAAGTCATCGCCGACGACGGTACCGAGCTTGCACTGGGCGAAACTGGCGAGTTGTGCGTGAAAGGTCCGCAAGTGATGAAGGGCTACTGGCAGCGCCAGGAAGCTACCGACGAGATGCTTGACAGCGAGGGTTGGCTGAAGACCGGCGACATCGCGATCATCCAGCCAGACGGCTACATGCGTATCGTCGACCGCAAGAAGGACATGATTCTGGTCTCCGGCTTCAACGTCTACCCCAACGAGCTGGAAGACGTGCTGGCGGGCCTGCCGGGTGTGCTGCAGTGTGCGGCTATCGGCGTACCGGATGAAAAATCCGGCGAGCACATCAAGTTGTTCATCGTGGTCAAGCCAGGGGCTACCCTGACCAAGGACCAGGTGATGGAGCACATGCGCGCCAACGTCACCGGCTACAAAGTGCCCAAGGCCGTGGAGTTCCGTGATGCGCTGCCGACCACCAACGTGGGCAAGATCCTGCGGCGTGAATTGCGTGATGAAGAACTGAAGAAACTCGGTCTTAAAAAGTAACCCATAAAAAACCCCGCCGATGCGGGGTTTTTTATGAGGGCGCTGGCGAAACACTTACCCCCGTGGGAGCTGGCTTGCCTGCGATAGCGCTACAGCAGCCATTGCTGTATCGCCTGACTCACTGCCATCGCGGGCAAGCCCGCTCCCACAGGGTTACCGGGCTTACAACGCGAACTGCGCGAAGCTCACACCCGCACCGGCGGGGCGTACGTCCTTCAAGAACGAGTCCTTATCCGCGCTTAGCTCCAGGGTAATCTCCGGCTTGCGCTTGCCCGCATTGCGTACCACCAGCCCTTCGAGTTTTTCACGCAGGAACACGGTCGGCACCTTCAGGTGCAGCAACTGGTCGGTGTCGGCGTTGTGCATCAACAGGTGGATCCACTCGTACTGGCCCACGGCAATACGCCCCACCGGCAGGTCGAACCACCAGATGTTGCGTTTGCGGTCCAGGTCGGTGAAGTGGCAGTTGTTGACGCCGAGTACGGCACCGCCCAGTTCCTGGTTTCTGCGGGCAATGGCCTGTGCTTTATTGAGTTTCATAACCTTCCTACGGGATCTGTTATCCAGCGTTGCAGCCTGAATGTGCCGGGCATTCTCGTGGGTTGGCTGCAAAACATAAAGCCAAACCTGCCGCTTTCGATGAAATGCTTGCGCAAAAATAATTGAAACTCTGCCGTTGCGCTTCGGGTCAACCGCTACGTAGTGACCAAAAACCATTTGATTGTTATCAGGAGTAATACCATGAGCAGCACTTCCGATAAGGTAAAGGGCTTGGCGAACGAAGCTGTCGGTAACATCAAGCAAGGCGTCGGTAAAGTCACAGACAATGACAAGCTGCGTGCTGAAGGCGTGATCCAAGAGAAAAAAGGCGAAGCTCAGCAAGCAGTGGGCAAGACCAAGGACGCAGTGAAAAAAGCCACTGAGTAACACGTCCTGGCTGGCTGACCCCAGCAGCCCGACGGCCATCCACGGATGGCCGTTTTTGTATCCGGTGCTGCAACTAAACTTTCGAAATTGTTTCAAAGTCGCCAAATGGGCTACTTTGATGTAGAAAACGGCCCCTGAGTCGCCCACGAACTCAACCTCTTTTGCGGCGAAAGGAGACGCTATGCTTTTTCCAGTACTCGATGGTCTCAAGCTGCACAAGGTGCTGGTACGCACCATCAAGGAATTCGTCGATGACGAGATGCCTACCTACGCCTCGGCACTGGCCTACCAGATGCTGTTCTCTTTGTTTCCGTTCCTGCTGTTCCTCATTGCCCTGATCGGCTTCCTGCATTTGCCCGACTTCTTCAGTTGGCTGCGCCTGCAATCGGAGCTGGTGTTGCCACCCCAGGCGCTGGAACAGGTCAACCCGGTGATCGATCAGTTGCAGCAGTCCAAGGGCGGCTTGCTCTCGGTGGGTATCGTTATCGCCCTGTGGACGGCCTCTGCGGGCGTGCGCCTGATGATGAGCGCCATGAACGCCGCCTACGATGTGGTTGAAGGTCGGCCGATCTGGAAGCGTTTCCCGCTGTCGATTTTCTACACCGTGGGTATCGCCGGCATGCTGCTGGCGGCCGCCGCGCTGATGGTGCTGGGCCCGCAAGTCATGGAGTGGCTGGCCGGGCAGATTGGCATGCAGGAATTCGTGGTCACGCTGTGGACCATCCTGCGCTGGCCGCTGATTGTGATCTTGCTGATGTTCGCCGTGGCCCTCATGTACTACGTGATGCCGGACGTCGAGCAGGAATTTCGCTTTATCACCCCCGGCTCCGTCTTGGCCGTGGTGGTATGGATCGTCGCCTCCCTGGGCTTTGGCTACTACGTCAAGACCTTCGCGGACTACAACGCCATGTATGGCAGTATCGGTGCGATCATTGTCTTGCTCCTGTATTTCTACATCTCTGCCGCCGTACTGCTGCTGGGCGCGGAGATGAACGCGGTGATCGAGCATATGTCTGCCGAGGGCAAGGACCCCGGTGAGAAGGAAATAGGCGAGCCGGGCCACACCGATGAAAAACAACACGTCTCAGGCCTAGGCCGGGACCACTCCAAGCCCATGACCGAGCCTGAACAATGATCCGTGAAATCCTGAAAATGGGCGACGAGCGCCTGCTGCGTATCGCCCCGCCGGTGCCGCCGGAGATGTTTGACAGCCCGGAGTTGTGGCAACTGATCGACGATATGTTCCAGACCATGGAGCACGTGGGCGGCGTTGGCCTGGCGGCGCCGCAGATTGGCGTGGACCTGCAACTGGTGATCTTCGGTTTCGAGGCCAGCGAACGCTACCCGGACGCGCCGCCTGTGCCGCAGACCATCTTGATCAACCCGCTGATCACACCGCTCAGCCCGCTGCAGGAAGAGGGCTATGAGGGTTGCCTGTCAGTGCCCGGCCTGCGCGGCGCCGTGAACCGTTACCAGCAGATCCGCTACGAAGGGTTCGACCCCAAAGGCGAGCCGATCGTACGTTTTGCCGACGGCTTCCATGCGCGGGTGGTGCAGCATGAGTGCGACCATTTGATCGGCCGGCTGTACCCCTCGCGGATTACCGACTTCAGCAAATTCGGATTTATTGAAGTGATGTTCCCGGAGCTGGACCCAACGGCTGACGAATAGCCCTTCTGACACACTCACAGTTCAACTGTGGGAGCTGGCTTGCCTGCGATGGCGGTGGGCCAGCTACCTTATTTGTAGCTGATACACCGCCATCGCAGGCAAGCCAGCTCCCACATTGGATCAGTGTTTTGGGGCATTGAGCCCCATCGCAATCATCGGTTTATTGCGCTTGTAACGCACCAGCCGCTCACTCAGCGATTGCGGCAAAACCGTGTCCTGGCTGAACCCCATGCCCTGATACAACCCTTCCAGGTCCGGATGGCACAGCAACCAGACCGTCCCCTCACAACCTGCCACGGCCTCGCCAATCAGTCGCGCCGCCAGCTGCTGGCCACGATAAGTCGGCGCCACAAACACCCCCGTCAGCCACTGCCCACCCATCACCGGGCTCAAGCACAAGCCGGCCACGATCTCGGCATCTCGCACTACCCACAAACGGCCGCCCTTGAGCGCCTTCATCGATGAATTGTGGCTGCGGTAAAACTTGTTCAGCAGTGGCCACAGAGGCTCGGCCAGCGGTTCGATGTGCATTGGGGGCATGGGGTTCAGACAAGCATTATCCAGGGCAGGGGATTATAAGCGCCTTCTGCCGGGCAATAGGTGGTATACCCAGTGCTACATCCCCTGTTAGTGGAGCATGCATCATGGCCAAAGGTATGGATTCAAAGAAAGCCGCGAAGAAAAAACCGGCAAAGACCGCGGATGAAAAACGCGCGGACAAGAAGACCAAAAAATCCGAAGCAGGCCTGTTCGGTCACTGAGTTACACGCTTAGAACCAAACGATCTGCAAGATTTTCCCGCCTCATTGCACAGAGCAGGAAACACCTGCTCTGAGCTGCCGATGGCCAATTACCTTGATCCGACCCACCGCCGGGAAATCGAAGCCCTGGCGACGACCTTTGTGGCAAGAACCGAGTGGCCGACCTGGCTGCTGTTGATCGGCGTGTATGCCGGCTGGTTTGCGGTGATCCTTGGCAGCCGGTGGCTGGGCGTGTGGCTGAGCATGTTGCTGCTGATTCCGCTGCTGACCCTGTGGCTATCGGTGCAGCACGAATTGCTCCACGGCCACCCGACCCGTTCGTTATGGCTGAATAAACTCCTCGGCTATGCCCCTTTCGCGGTGTGGTATCCCTACACGCTGTACCGCGACAGCCACCTGTTGCACCATAACGACCATGACCTGACCCTGCCGGGCATCGACCCGGAAAGCCGCTACCTCAATCAGCAGCAATGGAACAACAGCTCACTGTTCGAACGTGGCGTGCATTGGCTGACCAAGACCGTGCTTGGCCGCTTCCTGCTGGCTGCGCCGTTGGCGATTGGCCGGTTGGCACGTCACGAGTTTCAACGCCTGCCCCAGGTATGGCCGATGTGGCTGGCCCACGGCGCCGTCACTGTGCTGATGCTGAGTTTCATCGCCTACTACAGCGCGCTTGCGGTGTGGCACTACCTGCTGCTGGTCAGCGTGCCAGCCTTGTCCCTGGCCTCGATCCGTTCCTACTATGAGCACCGCCCCCATCCTCGGCCGGAACAGCGCACAGTGCTCAACGAAGCATCCTGGCCCTGGGCCTGGCTGTTTCTCAACAACAATCTGCACCTGGTGCACCACGATCTGCCAAAGTTGCCGTGGTACCTGCTGCCCAGGGTGTACCGTGCCCGGCGCGAGCAGTGGCTGGCGCGCAGCGGTGGTTTCCTGGTGCATGGCTACGGCCAGTTGATCAGCCGTCACGGCCTCAAGGCCATCGACAGTCCCCTGCACCCGTTTGCCTGAGAGGCGACCATGAGTGAGCACTACGCCGACCTGCGCATGTACGTTGCGCCCGAGCCCATCCAGCAGGCCAATCAATACTGGCTGGCGCGCATCCTTGAGCGCTTGAAGCTGCATCGTCTTGATGCCGACCACCTCGACTTGCGCGGCCTGTGGCTGGCGCCGCAATTGCTCGTCAGCCAAACCTGCGGCTACCCGCTGATGACCCAACTGCGCGGCCAGGTGCGCATCATTGGGCGCCCCCGTTACGAGTTGGCCCACAGCAGCCACGGCGAACATTGCAGCCTGCTGTTAACTCGCGCTGACAACCCGCGTACCCGCCTGGCGCAGTTCTACCAGAGCCGCGGCGTGATCAACGGCCACGACTCCAACAGCGGTATGAACCTGCTGCGTGACTGCCTGGCGCCGTTGCAGCGCGACGGGCGTTTCTTCGCCAGCGTCGGCATCAGCGGTGCCCATCGCGAGAGCTTGCGCTGGCTGCGTGAAGGCCGCGCCGACCTCGCCGCCATTGACAGCGTCACCTACGACTACCTCGCCCGATTCGCCCCAGCAGAGGTCGCGGGCCTACGCGTCATCGCCCGCAGCGCGCCGAGCCCGACTTTGCCTTACATAGGCGCGCTGGGCTTGAGCGATGCGCAGGTAGCGCAGATTCGGGAGGCGATGAACCTGGCGTTGCAGGACCTGCCGCAGGTGGCGCAAACCCTCGGTGTGCGAGCTGTGCTTCCTGCCAGCGAAGATGACTACCAGGTGGTGTTGGATTACCAGCGCAAAGCCGCCAGCAACGGCTATCCGGTACTTCAATAAGGTTATATAAAAATGCGTTTTAAATATTATTAAAGCATAAGTAGCCTTGCTAGGATTGCTTCACCGGAACACCGGACATACCGCGCAACCTACTCAGAAGGAGCCACTATGTCCGGCGCCGATCGTGCTCACAGCGACTACGTGGGCTCATTGTTTCGCATTCATTACCCTTGGCTGTGCAGCCGCTTGCACCGCTACCTCAACTCCCGTGCCCACGCCGAAGACATCGCCGTCGACGCGTTTGTCCAGCTCTTGAGTGCACCTCAGGTAGCGCCGATACGACAGCCCCGCGCATTGCTCACCACCATTGCCCAGCGCCTGGTGTACCAGGTGTGGCGCCGGCGTGACCTGGAGCGTGCCTACCTCGCTGTGCTGGATGACGATGCAGCCTGCGCCGAGGACCGGGCGCAGGTACTCGAAGCCCTCCAAGCCATCGATCTCTCGCTCGACCGCTTGCCGGCCAAGGTCAAGACGACGTTCCTGTTGTCCCGCGTCAACGGCCTGACGTACCCCCAGATCGCTGCCGAACTGGGGATTTCCCAGCGCTCGGTCAGTGACTACATGGCCCGCGCTGTTACCGGACTTGAATCCCACCCCGATCAAATGTGGGAGCTGGCTTGCCTGCGATAGCGGTGAGCCAGCCAACACCTCTGGCCATGTCAGGCCGCCATCGCAGGCAAGCCAGCTCCCACACTTCCTGTGCTCACTTTGAATCTGATCGAACCACCAAGAGGCAACTTATGAAAGCAATCAGACACCTGCTGGGCAGTTCGCTGCTGGCATTGGCAGTACTGGCGCAACCCACCTCGGCGGCCGAACCTTCCACGCTGCGCATCGGCTACCAGAAAAGCTCGGTCAGCATGGTGCTCGCCCGTGAGCACAAGCTCTTCGAAGCCGCACTGCCGGGCACCCAGGTGCAGTGGACCGAATTTCTCGGTGGCCCGCCGCTGATCGAAGCGCTCAACGCCGGCAGCCTGGACATCGGCAATATTGGCGATATCCCGCCGATCTTCGCCCAGGCAGCCGGGATCGACTTGCAGTATTTTGCCGTCGAGCCCAACGAGGGCAAGGCCGAAGCAGTGCTGGTGCCCAAGGCCAGTACCGTGCAGAACGTGGCCGAACTCAAGGGCAAGCGCGTGGCATTGCTCAAGGGCTCCAGTGCACACAACCTGTTCCTCAAAAGCCTGCTGCACGCCGGGTTGCAGTGGAAGGATGTGAATGTGGTGTACCTGTCGCCTTCCGACGGCCGCGCCGCGTTCGAACAAGGCAAGGTGGACGCATGGGTGGTGTGGGACCCGTACTACTCGGCCGCCGTGATCGACGGCTCGGCACGCGTGCTGCGGGACGGGCAAGGGTTGAACCCTGCGGGCAGTTTCTTCGTGGTCAACCACCCGTTTGCCAAGCAGCACCCAGAGGCCGTTGCCACGATTATCCAGACGCTTGGCAAGGCGCAGCGGCTGTCGCTTGATGAGCCTGACGCGAGCATCACGCTGATGGCCGGCACCCTGGGCCTGCAACCGGCGGTGGTCAAAAGCTACTTCGAACATCGCTCGCCCGAGCCGATCCGCCCCTTGGCGGCCATCGACATTGCCAACCAGCAACGCACCGCCGACCTGTTTTTTGCCAACGGCCTGATCCCGAAAAAAGTCGATGTGCAGCAGGCTGTCTTCAAGCCCCTTGATCATCCATGAGCAGCAATGCTGGCGGATTAGTGGCCTTGCAGAGTGCCAAGGCCTGTCTATGCTCACCCAGAACCGTTAACGACGCTTGGCCGATAAAGCGTTTCCAATGGTTATTTCCCCATGCAGGTGTACCAGAAATATCCAACGTATGAATGGAATGCGCCCTCCAGGCGCCGGGAATCTAGGGTGATCTGACCATGTTCAACCGCCAGCACAAATCCGACCTGCAAGAAATCCAGCGTTTTTCCTGTGCCCTCACCGAAGCCAACGCCAAGCTTGCCGCCATCAGTCGCTCCATGGCGATGATCGAGTTCGACCGCACGGGAGTGATCCTGAATGCCAACGAACGCTTTTGCCAAACCATGGGCTACAGCGTCGAGGAGATCCGTGGCAAACATCACCGCCTGTTTTGCGAGGAGGCGTATACCCACACCGATGCCTACCACCAGTTGTGGCGCGATCTGGCGCGAGGCGAGGCGCTCAGCGGCACCTTCATGCGCCTTAACAAGCGCGGTGAGCAAGTGTGGCTGGAAGCCAGCTATTTGCCGGTGCTGGACAGCGACCATCAGGTACGCAGTGTAATCAAGGTGGCGGCGGATATTTCCGCACGGGTCCATCACGAACACGAAAACCAAAGTCTGATCGACGCCATCAGCCGTTCCATGGCGGTAATCGAATTCACTCCCCAGGGCCAGATCCTCAATGCCAACGACAACTTCCTGCGCACGGTGCAGTACACGCGCGAAGAAATCATCGGCCAGCATCACAGCATGTTTTGCCACCGCAGCGAAGTGGAGTCCCCGGCGTATAAAGCGTTCTGGGCTTCACTCAATCGCGGTGAATTTCACTCCCACCGCTTCGAACGTAAAAACAAATACGGCAAGACCCTGTTTCTGGAAGCCTCTTACAACCCCATTTTCGACACCCATGGGCGCTTGTACAAAGTGGTGAAGTTCGCCAGCGATATCACCGAGCAAGTCAGCACCCTGCGCACGGCCGCCGACTCGGCCCACGCCACTTCGGTACAGAACGATGCCTGCGCCCGCAAGGGCTCGCAGGTAGTGCAGCAAACGGTGCAGATCATTGAAGCCATGTCCCACGACCTTAACCAGGCGGCGCAGAGCATCGATGCGGTGAGCAAACAGTCGGACATCATCGGCGCCATCGTGCAAACCATCCGCAGCATTGCCGAACAAACCAACATGCTGGCCCTGAATGCGGCGATTGAAGCCGCGCGTGCGGGCGAGCACGGGCGTGGGTTCGCGGTGGTCGCCGATGAAGTGCGCAGCCTTGCCGCTCGCACCAGCCAGGCCACCGTTGAGATCGTGGACGTGGTGCGCAAGAACCATGACCTGTCGTTGAGCGCCGTGTCGAGCATGCAGTCGAGCTTGAGCCGTACGGGCCTGGGCGTGGAGTTGGCGAACGAGGCGGGGCAGGTGATCCTGGAGATCCAGGAAGGGTCACGGCATGTGGTAGATGCGATCAGTCAGTTCAATTCGACGCTGCAATTGCAATAGCGCAGCCGCCGCTCTATGTGGGAGCAGGCTTGCCTGCGATAGCATCACCTCGGTCCTGCAGATCCACCGAGTTGTTTGCATCGCAGGCAAGCCAGCTCGCACCTGTTTAGATCGCGGCCAAGGTTTCTTTAAGTGTCTGGGCTGGCGAAGCAGTAGCCTTCGCCGCCACCTGCTGCTGTTGCTGCTCTTTCAAGCGCTCGGCCACTTGTTTGGCGATGGCGTCTTGTTTGTCCTGGGGCATCGCCTGCACTTGTTCTTCGGTCAGCCCTTGTTCCTTGAGTAACTGTTCACGAATACGTTCGGCTGGGGTCTTGCTCATGTATTCGGTGAACTCGGTACGTGCCCCATTAGTTGTGGCCTGTAACTGCACGCGAGTCTTGGCGAAGGCTTCGTCGATGCGATCGCTGGCCTTGTCCAATTCCCTCTGCGCGGCGGGCACTGTCACGCTGTGTTGCGCAGCCTGCAGGGCGCCGCTGTACAGCGCACTGGCGGCGGCGTTGGCGGGGTCCATGTCGGGTCGCGTGATCTGTTGCACGTTCGACGCCGCTTGAGTGTTGTTAACCAGCATGATCGTTCACCTATGAAAACAGACGGTGCGACAGCTGGAGCAAATACTGTGCCGGTTGCCAGACCCCAGTGTTTACTGGGGCTGGCGTCGTCGACGCGGCAAGCCTTCTCCTTGTGCGGCCAACCGTTGCCGTCAGTGAGCGATGTTCTCCAGCGCCAGGTTGCGCGTGCGCGGCCCAAACCAACTGATGGTAATCATCACGATCAACATGCTGCTGGCAATAAACGCCAACACGCCCGGCGTGCCCAGGTGTTCGAGGATAAAACCGATCAACAGGCTGCTGAACACCGTGGATAAACGGCTGAACGAATAACAGAACCCGACCGCTCGCGCACGGATATTGGTGGGGAACAATTCGCTTTGGTACGAGTGATAACTGAAGCTCAGCCAGGCATTGCAGAAGGTGATCATCACCCCGCAGAAAATCAGCCCTAACGCCGTGGTTTGCAGGGCAAATAGGCTGCCGAAAATCACTGCACCCATGGCCGATCCGACAATTTGCCACTTGTTCTCGAAGCGGTTGGCCACCTTGACGAACAACAGCGGGCCCAGCGGGTAGGCGAGGGTGATGATGAAGGCGTAGAGCAGGCTGTGGGTCACGCTGACACCCTGGCCCGAGAGCAAGGCCGGCAGCCAGTTGCCGAAGCCGAAGAAGCCGATGGCCTGGAATACATGAAACACGATCAGCATCAAGGCGCGGCGACGGTAGGGCGGCTGCCAGATATCGGCGAAACGGCCATTGCCCTGCACGCTGATCGCTTCGGGTTCCGGTTCGTCCAGCGGCTTGCCTTGGTCCTTTCGGCAGCGTGCCTCCAGGTTGTTCAGGATCGTGTCGGCCTCTTCGAAGCGTCCCTTTTGTGCAAGCCAGCGCGGTGACTCCGGCAGGCGCTTGCGCAGTTGCCAGATAAACAATGCAAACACTGCACTGCTCAACACCACCCAGCGCCACCCGGCGATACCGAACGGCGCCTGTGGCACCAGCCACCACGACATCAACGCCACGGCCGGTACGGACAGAAACTGGATAAAAAACGCAAAGGCAAACGCCGAACTGCGCATACGTTTGGGCACCAGTTCCGAGAGGTAGGCGTCGATGGTCACCAGTTCGATGCCAAGGCCAATGCCCACCAGAAAGCGCATGCAGATGATGCCCAAGGCCGAGGTTTGAATGCCCATCAACACCGTGGCCACCGTGTACCAGACCAACGCAAAGGTGAAAATCGCGCGTCGCCCGAAGCGGTCAGCGATGGGGCTGAGCAGGCTGGCGCCGAGGAACAGGCCGAGGAACGTGGCCGAGGCGAAAGCGGCTTGGTCCGAGAAACCGAAAACACCTTCGCTGCCGGTATGAAAAATCCCGTCGCTGATCAGGCCAGGGCTGATATAGGCGGTTTGGAACAGGTCATACAGCTCGAAAAAACCGCCGATGGAGAGCAACGCCACCAGGCGCCAAATAGTGGCGACGGCGGGCAGGCGGTCGATGCGGGCGCTGATGTGGGCGGCGCGGGTGGGGTCTGAGACGCAGGCGGCGAGTGGGGGCATGAATAACCTTCAGTTGGGCGAGTTGGAAGCTTCGAGCTTTAAGCCAAACCGCTATTGGGCTTGGAGCTTAACGTGCGCAACTGCTTCTCTAATTGTGGCCGTCGAGCGCGAACGTCTTGAAACCGGCGTGCTGGCTGAGGCGTTGGTAATACGCCGCGATGGCGGGGTAGGGTGGCCGCTCCATGGGTGTCATCTGCCACCGATGTACCGAAAGGCCTATCAAGATGTCAGCGAGGGTGAACTCTTCGCCGGCGACGTAGGCGCCGGTCTTAGTCAACTGTTGTTCTAGCAAGGCCATCTTGTCATTCCAGGCCTGCACACCCGCCTGGATGCGTTGCGGGTCCTGATAGTCCGGGTTTTGACGCACCAGTGCGTGGAACGCATAGCCCCACGAAGGGTTGAGTTCGGTGGCTTGCCAGTCCATCCACTGTTCGACCCGTGCACGCAAGGCAGGCTCAACGGGTAGCAAGTCATGGCGCTGGTAGAGGCCGACAAGGTAGCGGCAGATGGTATTGGACTCCCACAGCACGCCATGGTCGTCGATCAGCACTGGCACCTGGGCGTTGGGGTTCAAGGCGAGGAAATCGGGGGATTGGGTAGGCTTGAAACCGATGCCCCAGTCTTCGCGCACGTAGTCGATGCCCAACTCCTGGCAGGTCCACAGTACTTTTCGCACGTTGATTGAAGAGGTACGACCCAAGATTTTCAGTGAATGGCCCATGGTGCTTCCCTGGCATCTAAGAGAGTGACCAATCTAGCAGGGGCCGGGCACGGCGGCGAGGGTGTGAAGCGGGCACGGCCGAAAATGTGGGAGCTGGCTTGCCTGCGAAAGCGTTGGTTCAGTTGAAGATGCGTTGACTGACCCACCGCCTTCGCGAGCAAGCCCGCTCCCACAGGGGATCTGTGCCAGGCGCTGATTCTGTGGACACTACATGGCCAGCTCTCACATTGATTGCGTTCGGCTCGACGCTCAGGTGCTCTCGCGCACCTGCAACTCAAACCCCATATCCACCACTGGCTTGGCCACCTTGTTGCCCGCCATGATCGTCAGCAGATGCTCTGCTGCCCGACGCCCGATGGCTTCCCGTGGCGTGCTGATGCTGCTCAGGCGCGGCACCATGAATGACGAGGCGGGTAGGTCGTTGAAGCCCAGCACCGCCACACGTTCAGGCACCTTGATGCCATGGCGCAGGGCTTCGAGCAGGGCGCCCTGGGCCAGGTCGTCGTTGCCGAAGAAGATCGCGTCCACATCCGGGTGGGCGGCCAGCAGTTGCAAAAACAGTTCGCCTCCCAGGCCCACGGAGGACGGGCGTGGCGTCAGCAGCTCCAGCGCCGGATCGTACATGCCGGCCTGTTGCAAGGCGCGGCGAAAGCCTTCGCCACGCAGCAAGGTGCGTTGGTCCAGTTGTGCGCCGATATAGGCCAGGCGCTTGCGCCCCCGGGACAGCAAGTGCGCCGCCGCGGTCTCGCCGGCGGCCAGTTGCGAGAAGCCCACACAGTTCACCCCGGCATTGGGGTCCAGATCCATCATGTACACACAGGGCACATTGCTGGCCTCGACCATTCGTCGCGCGCTTTCGGTGCGGTCAAAACCGGTCAGCAACAAACCCCGTGGCTGGTAGGCCATGTAGTTGCGCAGCAGGTCTTCTTCTTCATCGCGCGAATAATGGGAGTTGCCGATCAGTACTTCAAAGCCCTTGGGCCGCAGTACCTGATGGATAGCTTCCAGGGTTTCGATAAACAGCAGGTTGGACAGTGACGGCACCAGCACCACCACCGAATGGCTCTGCGCCGAGGCCAGGGCGCGGGCGGCGGGGTTGACCACGTAGCTCAGTTCGGCGGCGGCCTGTTGCACTTTTTCAACCAGTTCTGTAGCCACGGTACTGATACCGCGCAGGGCACGGGAGGCCGTGATCGGGCTGACGCCGGCCAGGCGCGCAACTTCATTGAGGGTAGGGCGGCCCGTCGTGCGGGTATTTTTATCGTTCTTGGAGGTCATCAGGCGGCTTGCCAAACAAAAATCGAGGCACTAAGGTAGCGCTGTCTCCAAAGGGCTGCAAATTCTTGGATAAAGGGTTGCCTGATCCTGTCCAGCTCTTGAAGTCAATCTGTTGGAACGGATGCACGCGTCACTCCATAAAAATGACAAGTCGGCGCGGGAAAAGCCTGTTTTTGCACTAGCCTTACGCTATGCAAAGGTAGCGCTATCTGCGTCCTGAGGTGTTTCATGAGTCAACCTGTTACCGCCCTGGTCATCATGGGTGTTTCCGGCTGTGGCAAGTCCAGCGTCAGCCAAGCCCTGTGCGCCCTTAACGGCGCCACTGCCATTGAAGGCGACAGCTTTCACCCTGCCGCGAACATCGAAAAGATGAGCGCCGGCCACCCCCTCAACGACGACGACCGCGCCGGCTGGCTCGACATCCTGTGCGATGAACTGCGTCGTGCGTTGAAAGCGGGCGAGCATCCTGTACTGACCTGTTCGGCCCTGAAGAAAAAATACCGTGACCACCTGCGCGAAGCTGCGCCGGGCCTGGGTTTTGTCTTTCTGGAGCTGACCCGTGAAGTCGCCGCTGACCGCGTGTCTCACCGCCCCGGCCATTTCATGCCGGCAAGCCTGATCGACAGCCAGTTCGCCACCCTTGAATCGCCCAAGGGCGAGCCGCTGACCCTGGCCTTGAACGCCAGTGAAGACAGCGTCGAGGAACTGGCCGCGCAGACCCATACCTGGTGGCGCAAGCACGGCTTTGAACCTACTCATTAATTTTTTGCCGGAAAAGATAGCGCTATCCCCGGCAGGAAGTTCAACACCCGCTTTAATAACAACAACAAACAGGAGAGACCCCCCATGTTTGGCATGTCCCACGAGTCTTACCTGCTGCTAGATGCAGTAGTCACTATCATCGGGTTGATCGTACTGATCACCAAGTTCAAGGTGCACCCGTTCATTGCACTGATCATCGCGGCCGGTTTCCTCGGCCTGACCTCGGGCATGCCCGTGGACAAGATCATCAAGGCGTTCCAGGACGGTTTCGGCGGTGTGCTCGGCTTTGTCGGCATCATCCTCGCGCTGGGCACGATGCTCGGCAAGATGATGGCCGAGTCCGGCGGTGCCGATCAGATCGCCCAGACCCTGATCCGCGCCTTCGGCAAAGAGAAGGTCCAGTGGGCCATGATGTTCGCCGCGTTCCTGGTGGGCATCCCGCTGTTCTTCGAGATCGGCTTTGTGTTGCTGATCCCGCTGGTGTTTATCGTCGCCCGGCGTACCGGTGTGTCGTTGATCAAGATCGGTATCCCGCTGCTGGCCGGTCTGTCGGCGGTGCACGGCCTGGTGCCACCGCACCCGGGCCCGCTGCTGGCCATCGGCGTGTTCGGTGCCGATATCGGCAAGACCATCCTGTACGGCCTGATCGTCGCACTGCCGACCGCCATCATCGCCGGCCCGATCTTCGGTACGTTCATCGCCAAGTACATCCCGGGCAACCCGTCCCAGGAACTGGTGGACCAACTGGCCCGCGAAACCGATAACAAGTCGCTGCCCAGCTTCAGCATCACCCTGGTCACCGTGCTGCTGCCGGTGTTCCTGATGCTGCTCAAAACCTTTGCCGACATCGCGTTCGCCGAAGGCAATGTGGTACGCAACTGGATGGACATGATCGGCCACCCGATCACCGCACTGTTGCTGGCTTTGCTGTTGTCGCTGTACACCTTTGGCCATCGCCAGGGTATCCACTCCAAGCAAATCCTCAAGCTGCTCGACGCCAGCCTTGCGCCCACCGCCGCGATCATCCTGATCATCGGTGCCGGTGGTGGCTTCAAGCAGATGTTGGTGACCAGCGGCGTGGGCGACGTGATCGGCCATATGGCGGTGAACGCGCAGATCAACCCGATCCTGCTGGCGTGGCTGGTGGCGGCGGTGATTCGGATTGCCACCGGTTCAGCGACGGTCGCGACCATTACCGGCGCGGGCATTGTGGTGCCGGTGGTGGGGATGATCCCTGGCGTCAACCGCGAGTTGCTGGTACTGGCGACGGGCGCGGGTTCGTTGATCCTGTCTCACGTCAACGATGCGGGGTTCTGGCTGGTCAAGCAGTACTTCAACATGACCGTGGCCGAGACGTTCAAGACCTGGACGGCGATGGAGACCATTCTGTCGATCGTGGCGCTGATCTTCATCATGTTGCTGTCGTTGGTGGTGTAAGCCACACCACAAAAGCAGTGGCGGCAACTCGATCAAAATGTGGGAGCTGGCTTGCCTGCGATAGCATCACCTCGGTACATCTGAAACACCGAGGTGTCTGCATCGCAGGCAAGCCAGCTCCCACATTAATTGGGTTTCTTCAGGTAGATCAGGTCAGGCCTTGCTGACCAACGCATCCGCCCTGAACATCCCGCGAATCCCACGTACGGCCTGGCGAATCCGATCCTGGTTTTCGATCAGCGCAAAGCGCACATGATCGTCGCCATACTCACCAAAGCCGATCCCCGGCGACACACACACCTTCGCTTCCAATAGCAGTTTCTTGGCAAACTCCAGCGAGCCCATGGCCGCGTACTGCTCGGGAATCTTGGCCCAGACGTACATCGACGCCTTCGGATTCTCCACCATCCAGCCCAGTTCATGCAGGCCCTTGACCAGCACATTGCGACGCTGGCGGTACTGCTCGGCGATGTCCTTCACGCACTGTTGGTCGCCTTCCAGCGCCGCAATCGCCGCCACTTGCAGCGGGGTGAAGGTGCCGTAGTCGTGGTAGCTCTTGATGCGTGCCAGGGCGTTGACCAGTTCAGGGTTGCCCACCATGAAGCCGATGCGCCAACCGGCCATGTTGTAGCTCTTGGACAGGGTGAAAAACTCCACCGCAATGTCCTTGGCGCCGGGCACTTGCATGATCGAGGGGGCTTTCCAGCCGTCGTAGACGATGTCGGCGTAGGCCAGGTCGTGCACCACCAGCACGTCGTACTGCTTGGCCAGGGCGATCACCCGTTCGAAGAAGTCCAGTTCCACACACTGCGCGGTTGGGTTGGACGGGAAGCCGAGGATCATCATCTTCGGCTTGGGGATCGAGCCGCGAATCGCGCGTTCCAGCTCTGCGAAGAAATCCACGCCCGGTATCAGCGGCACCGAACGTACCTGGGCACCGGCAATCACTGCGCCGTAGATATGAATCGGGTAGCTGGGGTTGGGCACCAGCACGGTATCGCCCTGGTCCAGGGTGGCCAGCATCAAGTGCGCCAGGCCTTCCTTGGAACCGATGGTCACGATAGCTTCGGACTCCGGGTCGATATCCACCGCGTAACGGTCCTTGTACCAACGCGAAATCGCCCGGCGCAGGCGCGGAATGCCTTTGGAGGTGGAGTAGCCGTGGGTGTCTTCACGCTGGGCGACGGTGACCATTTTCTCCACGATATGAGGAGGCGTGGCGCCGTCAGGATTACCCATGCTCAAGTCGATGATGTCTTCGCCGCGCCGACGCGCAGCCATCTTCAGCTCGGCAGTGATATTGAATACATACGGGGGGAGTCGATCTATGCGCGCAAAGCGGCGCGGCGAACCTTGGTCTGCCATTGTTGCCTCGAGGTACGTAAGCGCCCGGAACCGTCCGAGCGACGTCGGCCACTGCGGTGGCCTGCGGGGCAGACAATAAGGGCGATGATGGCCAGTTGTCCAGATGCGTAGGAAATTTTTCTACATGGAGTACAACGCGGATATGCCCCTATACTCGATGCGGGTTTGTTCCCTCATAAGAAGGAGACTGTTCGTATGGATCAGCAGACAAAAAGACCGTTGGAGTCACGCCTGGAAGCCGGTAAGGCCCTAGTGATCGCCGGGGTACAAGGGCGATATTCGAAGGCCACCGTGGGCGATATCCCACGGCTGTGGGAGTTGTTCGATACCTGTATCAAGGACATCAAGAAGCGCGTCGGCGGTGTGACCTACGGGGTGTGCCATAACCCGCATCACGGCGAATTCGATTACCTGGCAGGTGTTGAAGTCCCGGCCAAGAAGGACGTGCCGAGCAATTTCGAGGTGATCGAAATTCCGCCACTCAACTATGCCGTCTTCCCCCACTACGGGCCGGTGCAGGCGCTTGAGCAAACCTACGAGCGCATCATGTTCGAATGGCTGCCGCATTCGGGCTACAAGGTCATGGGTGCGGATTTCGAGCGCTATAGCGCGGACTTCGATGCCAGGAAGGGCACGGGGACGGTGGAAATCTGGCTGCCGATCGGGGAGCGGGGCTGACACTGCACCCGATGTCACGTAAACACGACATGCACGCTTAAAAGTCATGTTTACGTGACATTGCCGCTATGGATTAAACCTGAAACTCAACCGACGCTCATACCCTACACGACCCTTGTACGCCTCACCGCGATCCACCCATCCCGCCCCCAGATACAACCCCATTGCCGCCAGGTTGTGGGCATCCACCGACAACTCCAACCCCTTGATCTGCGGCCAGGCCTCGCGCGCCACGGCGGGCAACGCCTGCAAACACATCTTGCCGTATCCACGCCCCTGTTGATGCCGGTCTACCTGTAGCGCGTGGAGTGTGGCGCTGTGTTCATCGGCCCAATGAGGCAGGCACGGTGGTCGCTTGAGCAGCAAGAACGCCACAGGAAGGTCGTCGACCAACAGCGCAAAGCCCTTGACCCCAGGGCTCGGGTTGGCGAGCAGGGTATTGAGGGCGCAATACATATCACCGCAAAACGGCAGTTGTTCAGGGTGAACTTCGATGGCGCCGACTTGCTGTTTTTGCACAGCGTTCAGCGCCTCGTAAGCAACGAGGCGGGTTGGCATGGGACTATCCGAACGGCTGCAAGAGAAGTGGCAGTTTATCGGGTTTGAGCCACGGGAAATTATTTTTCAGGGAAATGTCGATTTCCCTCGGGGCCATTCGACTAAGGGTGTCTTCCGTGATTTTCCACCCCAAGGAGTCATCGCCATGAGCACTGCAATCAAGAGCCTGATCGAGCAATGGAAAGACGCCGTTGTCAGTCGCGATATCGACCAGATTGTCAGCTTTTACGCCGACGATATCGTCTCGTTCGACGCCGTAACCGCTCTGCAATTCAAGGGCAAGGCGGCCTACCGCGCGCATTGGGAGGCGTGCATGGAGCACTGCCCCGGCCCCGGCATCTTCGAGTTTCATGAATTGCATGTCGTCGATGCGCCAGACAGTGCGTTTGCCCACTGGCTGGCCCACTGCGGCGGCGCCGGGCCGGACGGCGAGGTAAAGGCCTGCTGGATGCGCGTGACCGCCGGCTACCAGCGTATCGATGGCCAATGGAAGGTGGTGCACGAGCACTGGTCGGCACCGTTTGATATGCAAAGCGGCACGGCGTTGTTCGACCTGAAACCTTGAGCACCGCGAACTATAGTCAGTAGTCCGAAAACGGAGAACGCCATGAAATACCTGTGCCTGATCTACAGCGATGAACAGGTGTTGCACACCTCGCCCGACAGCCCCCACGACTCGGAATGTCTGGCCTACGCCGAGGCCGTCCAGGCCAGCGGGCGCATGCTGGCCGCCGAGCCGCTGGAGTCGGTGACCACCGCCACCACCGTGCGCATGCGCAACGGCAAGCTGTCGATCACCGACGGGCCTTTTGCCGAAACCAAGGAGCAGCTCGCCGGGTTCTACCTGATCGACGCCAAGGACCTCAATGAAGCGCTCCAGGTGGCTGGCGGCATTCCGGCGGCCCGGGTCGGCAGTGTGGAAGTGCGCCCCGTGCGCCAATTGAATCTCTCAACACAATAATCAAAAGACGTGAGGAGGTTTCCCGTGAACACTCAACCCGCCCAATTTGAACTGTCCATCAGCCGCTTGATCGATGCGCCGCGCCGCCGGGTGTTTCGCGCCTGGACTGAGCCAACCCTGCTGCAACAATGGTGGGGCCCCCACGGCATGACCACCCCTGAATGCGAGATGAACCTGTGGGTCGGCGGCTTGTTCCGCACCTTGATGCGTGCGCCCGATGGCAGCGAGTACCCGACCCAGGGCGTTTTTCTGGAAATCGATGCGCCCAACCGCCTGGTGTTTACCGACGCGTTCATGCCGGGTTGGGTGCCTTCGGGAAAGCCGTTCATGAGCGCCGAAGTCACCTTTGAGGAGGTCGGCGAAAAGACCCTCTATACCGCCCGCGCCATGCACTGGAGTGCCGAGGACAAGCAGGCCCACGAAGCCATGGGCTTTCATGACGGCTGGGGCCAGAGCCTGGACCGCCTGGTGAAGTTGGTGACCGAGGACATGGTCGATTGACCCAGCAGATCGACGCTATTTACCGCCGCGAATCACGCCGCGTGCTCGCGACGTTGATTCGTGTGCTGGGGGATTTCGACTTGGCCGAGGAGGCGCTGCACGAAGCATTTTTCGTCGCCCTGCAGCGCTGGCCCCAAGATGGCGTGCCGGATAATCCACGGGCGTGGCTGGTGTCCACCGGCCGCTTCAAAGCCATCGACCGCCTGCGTCGGCAGTCGCGTTTTACCCCGTTATTGGAAGAGCAGGCCGAGGCGTTGGAGGCTGCGCCTTGGAGTGATGAAGACGTGGAAGACGACCGCCTGCGCCTGATGTTCACTTGCTGCCACCCAGCGTTGGCAGCCGATGCCCAGGTTGCGCTGACCTTGCGCGAGATCTGCGACCTGAGCACCGAGGCCATCGCTCACGCTTTTCTAGCCACGCCCACCACCATTGCCCAACGCATCGTGCGCGCCAAGGGCAAGATCCGTGAGGCGAAAATTCCCTATCAAGTGCCGTCCCGCGCCGAATTGCCCGAACGATTGGACAGTGTGCTGCGGGTGATTTACCTGGTGTTCAACGAGGGCTATTCGGCCTCGGCGGGTGCCGACCTCACCCGTGAGGACCTGACCTTGGAGGCCATTCGCCTGGGGCGTTTGCTGCTGGAGTTGCTGCCCGAGCCGGAAGTCATGGGCTTGCTGGCGTTAATGTTGCTGCACGAGTCGCGTCGGCCTGCCCGCACTTCTGCCAGCGGCGAACTGGTGCTGTTGGACGCTCAGGATCGTACGCTTTGGGACAGGGCCTTGATCGCTGAAGGCTGCGCATTGGTGGAGCAGGCGCTGATGACGCCACGCTTCGGGCCGTATTGCTTGCAGGCTGCGATTGCCGCCGTGCACGCCGAGGCGCCCAGCGCAGGGGAAACCGATTGGCGGCAGATTGTCGGGCTCTACGATGTATTGCTCAGGTCTGTGCCGTCGCCGGTGATCGAGTTGAACCGTGCGGTAGCGGTGGCGATGGAGCAGGGGCCGTTGGCGGGGTTGGTGCTGGTAGACAATCTTTTGCAGCGCGGTGAGTTGCAGGACTACCACTTGGCGCATTCGGCGCGTGGGGAGTTTTGCCGGCAGTTGGGGCGGTTTGACGAAGCCCGCAGCGCGTACGAAAAAGCGCTGTCGCTGACGCAACAGGCGCCAGAAAAACGCTTCATCACGCGGCGTCTCGCCGAACTCAATTCCTCCAGGCAGTGACGATCCAAATGTAGGAGCGAGCTTGCTCGCGAAAAACTCACAGACGCCACGTTTCTTCAGGAAGCACGCGTTATCGTTGACGTTCTTCGCGAGCAAGCTCGCTCCTACAGGCTCATTCCAGCATCTTGCCCAGCAACCAGCTCCCCGCAGGCCCCGGCGGCTGGTGCCGGGACCACAGCGCATCCACCGCCACCGAACGCGGCCAACTGCGCACCTTGAGTTCAACCAACTGGTTGCCGCCAAAGCGCTCCACCAGCCAGCGTGGAATCGGTGCCCAGCCAAACCCCAGCTGTGCCATCTCCATCAGCATCAGGTAACTCGGCGCCGACCATACTCGCTGCGTGCCGCGGTTTTCATTGGGGCTGATGATGCTCGCCAAACGCAACTCCCGGTGTTGTTGCAAGGTGTGCGGGTGAACCTTGTCCAGGGTCGCCAATGGGTGTCCAGGCGAGACAAACAGCGCGATCTCCGTGCGCTCCTCCACCGTGGAGAAGGAAAGGTCCGGCGGGTAGGCTTCTTGTTTCTCGATAAACGCGATCTGCGCCCGGCCACTTTGCACCAGTGCGATCAAGTCTTCGCATTCCGCGATCAGGCATTCCAGCTCAAGGTCCGGGTAGCGTTGCTCGAAGGCCGTGAGGGCGACCTCGAATCGATCGGATTGGTAAGTATCGGACATAGCGAGACTCAACTTCGGCTCCAGGCCTTGCGATAACTGACTGGCTGCCAGCTCCAGGCGGCTACTGGCTTCCAGCACTTGCTCAGCCCTTTGCAGCAACACTTGCCCCGCCGGCGTGAGGGTCGGCTTGCGGCTGCTGCGGTCAAACAGCACCACGTTCAGGTCAATCTCAAGGCTGGCCACTGCCGCGCTCACGGTGGACTGGCTTTTGCCCAGCTTGCGCGCCGCCGCGGAAAACGAGCCTTGGGTGGCAGCCTGGACAAACGCCTGAAGCACTTCATGGGAGGCCATGACTATCGCCTTGATCGATGGTTATTGGTTATGAAGTATCGATACAAAGCCTGATCATGGCAACCATCGTCACTCACGGAGCCGGGTCATGACCCCTACCAAATCCTTTACTGAACGCGTGTTTCAAGCCCTTGGTTTCGAAGGGCTGGCCTTATTGATTTGCACGCCGCTGTTGGTGTGGATCACCGGCCGGCCGGCGCTGGAAATGGGCGCAGTGACCCTGGGCATCAGCCTGTTGGCACTGAGCTGGAACGTGGTGTTCAACAGCCTGTTCGACCGCCTTAAAACCCGCCTGCAACTGGCCAACGGTGGTTGGACCCGTGTGCTGCACGCGCTGTTGTTTGAAGGCGGCCTGATTCTCTTGGCAGTGCCGTTGATTGCCGCCTTGATGAAGATCAGCCTGCTGGAAGCCTTCATCCTCGACATTGGCGTGTTGCTGTTCTTCCTGCCGTACACCTACGTGTACCACTGGGGTTATGACGTGCTGCGTGAGAAATTCGCCGGTAAAACCCCAGTTACCCCGTAGGCGTGCGTCGCTCATAGGAACATCCCGCCCGATGCCTCGATCCGCTGGCCGGTGATCCAATGACTGCCATCGGCCAGCAAGGTCGAAATCGCCCCGCCAATATCGTCCGGCAAGCCAGCGCGGCCCAGGGCGGTGTTATTGGCAACCATCGCATTCACATCGGTGTTATCGCGTACCGCGCCGCCGCCGAAGTCAGTGGCAATCGCGCCCGGTGCCAGGGTGTTCACGGTAATACCCCGTGGGCCCAGCTCTTTAGCCTGGTAGCGCGACAAGACTTCCACCGCGCCTTTCATGGACGCGTAAGCGGCATAACCCGGCAGGCTGAAGCGCGCCAGGCCGCTGGAGACATTGATAATGCGCCCGCCATCGCTGATCAGCGGCAACAGTTTTTGCGTGAGGAAAAACGGTGCCTTCACATGGATCGCCACCAACTGGTCGAACTGGGCTTCGGTGGTTTCGGCAAAGCTTGCGTAGGTGCCAACCCCGGCGTTGTTGATCAGGAAGTTGAAATGTTCCTGGGCGAACACATCCTTGAGCAGGGTGCCGATCTGGCCAACGAATGCATCGAAGGTTGCGCTCTGGCTGACGTCCAGTTGCAGCATGGCGGCGCGACCGCCCAAGGCCTCTACCTGGGCAACCACGGCTTGGGCTTCAGCCGCTGCGCTGTGGTAAGTGCCGATGATGTCGATGCCCTGCGCAGCCAGGTGCAGGGCGGCGCTTTTACCCAGGCCACGGCTGGCGCCAGTGATGAGTGCGATTTTACGGGTCATGGTGCAGTCCTCGAATGGGGTGAGTGGGACTGAGTGTATTTGTCCGGCCATAACGTGATAAACAGGCTGATATCGGAATCACTGGCCGGATAAGGCGAACAATCTAATGAACAAGCTTGAGTTGCTGCGCACCTTCGTACGCGTTACTGAGTTGTCGAGCTTTACCCAGGCCGGTCAAAGTCTGGGCTTGCCGCGCTCTACGGTCTCCGAGCATGTGCAGGCGTTGGAGGAGTTGCTCGGCGCACGGCTGTTGCAACGCACCACGCGCAAGGTGCAGGCGACCCAGGATGGTCGTGTGTTGTATGAGCGCAGCAAGGATCTGCTGGCGCATATGGAAGAGCTGGAAGGTTTGTTCCGTCAGGACGAAACCCAATTGGCCGGGCGCATACGGGTGGACATGCCCAACGTCATGGCGCGGGGCTTGATCTTGCCGAACTTGCCCACGTTCATGGCGCGCCATCCTCTGATCGACATGGAGATCAGCGGTTCGGACCGCCAGGTGGACATGATCGCCGAAGGTTTTGATTGCGTGGTGCGCGTCGGCGCCCAGCCCGATCAAACCGTGGTAGCGCGGCGGGTGTGCAGCATGCCGATGGTCAACTGCGCGAGCGCGGCGTACCTGCAACGGTATGGCGTGCCCGAAACCCTGGCAGACCTGGCGCATCACCAGTTGGTGCATTATGTGCGGCCGCTGGGCGCACGCTCGGCCGGGTTCGAATACATGGTGGGCAACAAGGTGCAGCGGCTGCCGATGGCAGGCCGGGTGACGGTCAACAGCACCGACGCCTATCAATCGGCGTGCCTGGGCGGGTTTGGCATCACCCAGGTGCCGCAGCTCGGGATACGCGACTTATTGGCCAGCGGCGAGTTGGTGGCGGTGCTGCCCGACTACCAAGCGCCGCCCTTGGATGTGTCGTTGCTGTACGCCGGCCAGCGGCATCTGCCGTTGCGAGTGCGGGTGTTCATGGACTGGTTGACCGCCACCCTGCAAGCTCATCTTTAACGGCGTGCCGACAACTGCTGGGGCGCCAGAAACGCGTCGTGGAAGTAATCCCGGAACGCTTGCATCGCTGGGGTAAACGCGCGCTCGCGGTGCCAGGCCAGGCCGACGCTCATGGGGGTGACCGGGTCGGTCACGGTCAGGGTTTCGATGCGTTTGCCTTCCAGGGACCAGGGCCGGTGTACCAGGTCTGACAGGATCGCCACGCCGCTGCCGTTGGCAACCATGCTGCGCACCGCCTCCACTGAGCTGGTGCGCAGCCGCACCTTGGGCGTTTGCCCGGCCTGTTCCCAGTAGCGCATGGCGCTGTGTTCGGCTTCGTCGACGGTGAGCAAAATGTAGGGTTCTTGGGCCACGTCGGCCAGGCTCACGGCACCGCGTTCGCACAATGGGTGATGGCTGGGCAGCCACAGGCGGCGCTCGGAGTTGAACAGAATTTCCGAGACGATATCCGTGTGGGTGAGGTTGGCAGTGAGCACCACAGCCATGTCGAACTGGCCGTCGAGCAGGCCCTGTTCGATGGCCTGGCGCTCCTGTTCGAACACCTCGATGGTCACGTCCGGATGCCAATGCTCCATGCGCTGTAAATGGTGCGGCAGGAAATAACCCAGCACGGTGTAGCTGGCCGCCACCCGCAGCACGCCGCTGGCGCGGTAGTCCGGCAACGGGCTGTTGAGGGCATCTTCCACGCTGCGCACAATCACATAGGCACGGTTGAGAAAATGCCGCCCGGCATCGGTGAGGTTCATGCCTTGGGCCGAGCGCACGAACAACTGCACGCCGAGCATGGCTTCCAGCTCCTTGATCGCTGTGGTCACCGCCGATTGGGAAATATTCAGATGAATTGCTGCCTGGGAAATCTGGCCGATTTCCGCAGTGGCGACGAAATAGCGAACCTGGCGCAAGGTTAAAGACATATCGCACTCTGCTTATTGATCGATCCCACGCTCTGCGTGGGAATGCCTCTTGTGGCGCTCCGCGTCACGGTCTCAAGTGCGGACGCAAAGCGTCCATGGCTGCATTCCCACGCAGAGCGTGGGAACGATCTGGGGTCGAGGATAAAAAGCTATCTGATTTTCAGAAGATGGGCCATCTGATAATAGATCTTCCCAAGGGGTCAAGCCCCGGCCTACTTTGCGGGCATCACCTTTGGCGGAGCGACCCTGATGCAGGCAGTGGATTTCAATTCAGACATGGGCGAAAGCTTTGGCCCCTGGACCATCGGCGACGGCGTCGACGCAGAGCTGATGGGCTATATCAGCTCGGCCAATATCGCCACCGGCTTTCACGCTGGCGATCCGGGCACCATGCGCCGCACCGTCGAGCGCGCCAAGCAACTGGGTGTGGCCATCGGCGCGCACCCAGGCTTTCGTGACCTGGTGGGTTTCGGTCGCCGGCATATCAACGCACCGGCCCAGGAACTGGTGGACGACATGCTCTACCAGCTCGGTGCCCTGCGTGAAATGGCTCGTGCCCAAGGCGTGACCCTGCAACATATCAAGCCTCACGGCGCGCTTTACATGCACCTGGCCCGTGATGAAGAGGCCGCCCGGCTGTTGGTGCAGAACCTGCAAATCATTGAGCCCACGCTGATGCTGTACTGCATGCCCAACTCAGTGATCTGGCGCATCGCCAAGGAACTGGGGCAGCCGGTGGTGCGCGAGTTCTATGCCGACCGTGAATACGACCTGAGCGGCTCCATCGTGTTTACCCGCAATGTGCGGGCGCTGGCCCCAGCCACAGTGGCCGCCCGGGTCTTGCGTGCGTGTCAGGCCGGCCTGGTACGTACCGTCGAAGGCGAAGACCTTGCGATCGAATTCGATTCCATCTGCCTGCACAGCGACACCCCTGGCGCCCTGGATCTGGTGGAGGCTACCCGTGAAGCCTTGGACCAGGCGGGTATCGACGTCAGAACACCCCGATAAGATCCAACCCTTACTTTTTTGCCTGCCTTTCTACAAAGATTCCAAGAGGAACAGACATGGCTGAAACGTCCCCCATCCGCTATAGCTTCGGCGGTGATGAACATCTGTTTGCCGAGGTCAGCGACAGCATGTCCCTGGAGGCTTTTTTCAAGGGCATGGCGGTGACCCGCGCCGTGGAGCGCCTGGCACTGGAAGGCGTACTGGATGTGTGCCTGGCCAATGCATCCTTC
Organism: Pseudomonas sp. MF6767; assembly: GCF_016405475.1. NCBI lineage: Bacteria > Pseudomonadati > Pseudomonadota > Gammaproteobacteria > Pseudomonadales > Pseudomonadaceae > Pseudomonas > Pseudomonas sp. MF6767. The sequence goes on from NZ_JAEKCY010000008.1 coordinate 188,168, forward strand.
CAGATTCGCTTCGACCCTGACCGCATCGCCCCTCACGCGCTGCTCGACGCCGTGCAAAGCGCCGAAGCCCAGGCCGTGGCCGAACGTACCTTGCGCACGCGCATCATCGAAATCCCAGTGCTCTATAACGACCCCTGGACCCACGAAACCCTGATGCGTTTTCGTGACCGCCACCAAGACCCCAGCGGCACAGACCTGGAATACGCGGCACGCATCAATGGCCTGGCCGACGTGGACGCGTTCATCGCCGCCCACAGTGGCGCGCCGTGGTTTGTGTCGATGGTCGGCTTTGTCGCGGGCTTGCCGTTCATGTTCCAGATGGTCGAACGCGAGCGGCAATTGCAGGTGCCCAAATACCTGCGGCCACGCACCGACACACCGAAACTGACCCTGGGCCATGGCGGTTGCTTTGGCTGTATCTACTCAGTGCGAGGGGCGGGCGGTTATCAGATGTTCGGCGTTACCCCGGCACCGATCTACGACCCGGCGCAGCAGTTGGCGTACCTCAAGGAGCACATGGTGTTCTTCCGCCCTGGCGATATCGTGCAGTTCAAGCCGATGGACCGCGAGGCATATGACCTGGCGGTCGCCGAGGTGGACGCCGGGCGTTTCGACTTGCGCATTCGCCCGGTGGAGTTTTCCCTGGATGCCTTTCTCGCCGACCCCATCGGCTATCCGAAAACCCTGCAGGAGGCGCTGGCATGATCAAGGTCCTCAAACCCGGCCTCGCCACCTCCGTGCAGGACCTGGGCCGCGAAGGTTATTACCATTTAGGCATCCCACCATCGGGGGCGCTGGACCAATACGCGTTGAGTGCGGCCAACCACCTGGTGGGCAATCCCGTGGGCGCGGCGGGCCTGGAATGCACGCTGATCGGGCCGGCGCTGGAGTTCCAGCAGGACGCGCTGGTGGCCTTGAGCGGCGCCTTGATGTCGCCGCGCCTGGACGGTGAAGTGGTGCATCAGGACACCGCCTTTGCCGTACGCGCCGGGCAGGTGCTGCGGTTCGAGTTTCCCAAGGCCGGCGCACGCACCTACCTCGCCGTCGCCGGCGGTATCGACGTGCCGTTGGTGCTCGGCAGCCGCTCCACCTACACCCTCGGCGCCCTCGGCGGGTTTAATGGCCGACGCTTGCAGGAGGGCGATCAATTGCCGATCGGTAGCGCCAGCGGTACCGGGCGTGCGGGCAACAGCTTGCCGATGGCGTTGCGGCGTTCGGTCGGCGGCGATGTGACGTTGCGGGTGGTGCCGGGGCTGTATTACGAACGCTTGAGCTTGGAGGCCAAAAGCAGCTTTTTTGCCGAGCCGTGGACGGTCGGCTCCGAGGCCGATCGCATTGGCTATCGCTTCAAGGGCGGCAGCGCGTTGAGCTTCCAGCCGCGGGAACAGCCGTTTGGCGCCGGCTCCGATCCTTCCAACATCGTGGACAGTTGCTACCCGATTGGCTCGATTCAAGTACCGGCGGGGCTGGAGCCGATTGTGCTGCACCGCGATGCGGTGTCGGGCGGTGGCTACGCGATGATCGGCACGGTGATCAGCGCCGACCTGGACTTGATCGGGCAAATGCAGCCCAACCAGCGAGCGGGGTTTGTGGCGGTGAGTCTGGAGGAGGCTTTGGAGGCGCGGCGGTTGTACAAGAAGCGCCTCAGAGCGATGACGGGACTCTTCAATCACTGAACATACGCTTAACCCCTGTGGAAGCTGGCTTGCCTGCGATAGCGGTGGGTCTGCTTGCATTGTCTTGGCTGATACACCGCAATCGCAGGCAAGCCAGTTCCCACCTTTGGGCTTATTTCAATTTGAGAATTTGCGGAATGCCCACCGCCCAGCGATCAGGGTGAAGGTTGCGACCAAGGCCACCAGTATCCAGAAGCCTTCCGGGTCTTGGGACAGGGGCACCCCACCCACATTCATGCCAAAAAAACCGGCAATGATGTTGATCGGCAGCGCCAGCACCGTCACCACCGTGAGGGTAAACAATGTGCGGTTGCTCTGTTCATTGAGGTTGGCGGCAATCTCTTCCTGCAACAGTTTGATGCGTTCGCCCAGGGCGGTCAGGTCGTTGATGATCAGCGCAAACTCCTCGGTGGATTTGCGCAATTCCTTCACGTCTTCCTTTTGCAGCCATTGCGGCGGGCGATTGAGCAGGCGTAGCAGCGAGCCCGGCTCCAAAGCCAGCAGGCGTTGCAGGCGCACCAGCACGCGGCGGGCGGCGCCCAGTTCGGCACGGTTGGTGGACAGGCGCGAAGACAACAGCTGATCCTCGATTTGGTCAACGCTGATGCTGGTCTTGCGCACGATCTGCGTCAGCACTTCGCCCTGGTCGCGCAGCAGGTGCACCAACAGCTCCAAGGGGGAGCGAAAGTGTTCGCCGGCCTTCACCGACGAGCGCAATTTATCCACCGAGTGCAACGGCTGCAGGCGTGCGCTCACCAGCAAGCGGCTGCGCGCGCACACCCACAGCGTGGAAATATCCGACGACACCATGCTGCTGAAGTTGAACACCACATCGTTGACCACGGCCAATAAGGCCGAGTCCACATGCTCGATGCGCGTGGAGCGTGAGCCTTCATGCAAGGCTTCAAAAAACTCTTCTGGCAATGACAGATGCGCCTGCATCCAGCGCTCGCAGGCGGCGTGCGCCAGGTTCAGGTGCAGCCACAGGAATTCGTCCGGGTCTGGCGGTTGCTGCAAGGCGGCGAGGGCGGTGGCGGAATCAATTTGCTGGCCTTTCTCGCCGGGGCGAAAACGAAAACCGTAAAGCAGGCCAAACAGATCGGAATCCTGATGGCCGTGGTCGATGCTGTGGTTCATGGCGACTCGCAGAGAAAGGGCCTGTAGGACGTTTCACAGGTTCCTGAGCGAATCATTGCAAGGCGGTATGACGGTTATGTGACGGTTTGAGGCTCGCATAAAAAAACGCGCCATCCGAAGGTGGCGCGTTTTTTCAAGGTTCAACTCAGGTGTCTTGCTTGTTTTCCAGCACGGCACCGGTTTTGGCGTCGAGCTTCACATCCCATTTCTTGCCGGTGGTGTCGGTCAGGTCCACTTCGTAGACCAGCTTGCCAGCTTCGTGATCCAACTCGGTATCGTTGATGGTAGCGCCGGCATGTTGGGCGACGGCGGCGGCGTTGAGCTTTTCGAACGCCATCACTTCACCGGTCTTGAGCAGGCTGGGAATCTGGTCCGGACGAACATCAGCCTGGGCCAGGCCGGCGGTCAAAGTCAGGGCAGTAGCAGCGAACAGGGCGGTCAAGGTTTTCATGGTGTATGTCCTTCTTAGGTTGAGCTGTTTAAGTGGCGCCAGATTAACCAGCGCAACTTAACTCAGCCTTAATGGCTCACTGACACCAACGCTTTTAGTACTTATGGTCGTTGAGCAGGTCTTGCACGCTGGACGACGGCCAGCGCTTGTAGAACTTCAACAGCTCGGCGGCGCGGTTGGTAAAGATACCATCGACGCCGGCCTTCATGACCTTCTCGAAGTCCACCGGCTCATCCACGGTATACACATGCACCAGCAGGCCCTTGTCGTGGGTCAGCTTGTTCATTTCCGGCTTCACCAGGTCGGTGTAGCTCTGGTCGCCGTGGTCGGTCAGCTCAGCCGACGGGCCGGTGCCGATGGCGCCGAGGCTTTTGGCCTCATCGACCCACTTTTCGAATTCGGCGGCGTCTTTGGGCTCTTGCTTGGCGTAGTAGGCGGCCTTGGTGGCTTCGCCAGACTCGGCGAAGGTCACTTTGGATTTGGGCTCGATGCTGCCTTCACCTACCCACAACAGCAGGATTTTCGGGGTGTTGGGCATTTCCTTCTGCAGCTCTTTAAGGCTGGCGGTTTCGAAGGTTTGCAGCACCACGCGGCCCTTGCCTTGGCCGACACCGGTGTTGCTCTTGCCCAGCTTGGAGCCGGCGGAGCTCAGCCAGCCTTTGTCCAGCAGCTTGTTTTTCAGGTCGGCTTCGATGCCCGGGAACTGCTTGGGCTCCTTGGTCTCGATGTACAGGCCGGGTTTGTGCGAGGGGTTGCCTTCGGCGATCTTGATGATGTCGTCCAGGCTCAGGATTTTCAGGCCAACGAAACCAGGGCGCGCGCGGTCCGGGTAGGCGGCGTTGAACCAGCTGCCGGCGTCGAGGGTTTGCAGTTCTTTCCAGGTGAACTCGTTGGCAGGCGCGTCTTTGCGCTCGGGGAACTTGGTGGCGACGTCGGTGGTGCGCTGCAGGTTGTTGTCGTGCAGGGCGAACAGTACGCCGTCCTTGCTGCGTTGCAAGTCCAGTTCCAGGTAGTCGGCACCCAGGTCGCGTGCAACCTTGTAGGCAGCGGCGGTGGATTCAGGTGCGTCGTAGGATGCGCCACGGTGAGCGATCACGGCAGGATAGGGGATGCCTTCGTTTGTCGCCAATTCGGCCGGGCTGACCGGTTCGGCAGCCTGTGCCTGGCCAAGGCCGAGCATCAACGCCAGCAGCAAGGCGCTTTTGGAAAACGTGACAGGCATATGCGAAGTCCTTTCGTGGAGGTAACTTTGAGAAGGTGTCCTTTTTAACAATTGATTGCGAACGGCGCTATCACCAAACCGACATTAACGTGCGCACCGGCCAATTTTGTCGACTTTTTTGCAGGGCGTTGCAGTATTCTTACGGGTAGCTGCCCCGTCAGAGGGCGGTATTTTCTGCCACGCGTGTAAACCATCTTTCCAGTCCCTGTGGGACTTTTCAGTGAGGTTTACCATGCGCATCACTTCAGAGCTTATCTGCCAGGCCGCCGACCAACTCCAGGGATTTGTCGGCCTCAACCGCAAGACCGGCCAGTACATCGTGCGTTTCAGCGAAGACTCATTCGGCATGGACGTGGCCGATGACGGCATCATCCCCACGGCCGAGTTCGTCTGGCTGCCGGCCGCCGACCACACCATGACCCTGTGCCGAGCGCGCCTGCAGTTGTTGCTCGACCAGAATATCGACGAGCGCATCAACATCACCGAGCCGCTGCGGGTGTATATGCGTCGGGTAGAGATCCCGCAGATCAGCGCGTTGCGTAGTTTGGTGAGCTGAGCGTCCGCGATTTTGCTAACGATGACGAGCAAATGTGGGAGCTGGCTTGCCTGCGATAGTATCAATGCGGTTTCACTGCATCACCGAGGTGTCTGCATCGCAGGCAAGCCAGCTTCCACAAGGGGTCAGTGTCTCAAGTGGAGAAGGTGTAGGCCCGCTCTACCTTGCATACCCGTGTGTGAAACGCCGCATACCAGGTGGCCCGCCCTTGCTCGCGCACCTGCCGATGCTCGGCCTGCTGTTTCCAGGCCAGTATCGCCGCCTCACTGGCCCAGTAGGATACGGTGATCCCCAGTCCATCCTCCCGCGCCGATTCCACCCCAAGGAACCCCGGTTGTTGCCTGGCCAGTTCCAGCATGCGTGTGGCGGCCTCGCCATAACCCAGGTCGGCGCCGGTGCGCAGCGAGCTGAAAATTACCGCGTAATAAGGTGGGGCGGGTGTCTTGGCGATCATACCGATACCTCCTGGCAGGCCTTGAGCAGCGCAATCGCCAGCGGCGGCGTGATGCCCTTGAGTGCGGCGCGTTCGGGCTGGAACAGGGTGGCGACGAAGAACGGGTGGTCGAGCAGTTCCACCGCGCGCAGATCGCCCGCCGAATCGTGGCCGGTGGGAATCAGGTTGGCGTCCAGCAGGGCGTCGGCAAAGGCGGGGTTGATGCCGTAGCGGCAACGGTAACCCTCGTGGATGTCCAGGCGGCTGTAGGCCTGGGCAATGCGCGTGTACGGGGCCAGGCGTACGGTGTTGCTCACCTCCACCAGGGAGCAGTCCAGCGGCGTGATGACGGCGCGTTCAGCATCCGGCATTAATTCGCCGTGCTGGGCATCGGCCCAGCCGAGCACATGGCGGGCATATTCCAGCACGGCATGTTGAAAACCGCCGCAGGTACCGAGGAAAGGGCGACCTTGTTCGCGGGCAAAACGTATCGCCCGTAAGGCGCCGTCGACATCGCGATAGGGGCTGCCGGGCACGCACCAGAAACCGTCGAAGTCGCTCAGGGCAGAAGTGGAGGTGAGGGTGTCGGTGGCCAGCCATTGCACTTGGACGTTCAGGCCCAGAACGTCGGCGGCCTGTTGCAGGGCCATGGGAATGGCTTGGTGGGCGGTCACATCGGGGGTGTAATCACCGATCAGGGCAAGGTGCAGCGCGGGGGTTGGCATCATGTACGTCCATGACTTGTGGTGCGGTGATACCCACTATAGATTGGCGCTCACGCAATCAATATTGGCGTTTGCCCATATGTTCAATGCAGTCACGCACTATCAAATCGACTACGCCGACCTGTCATTGATCCTGGCCCTGGTGCGCGGCGGTACCCTGGCGCGGGCGGCGGCGCTGCTGCGGGTCGATGTGTCCACGGTATTCCGTGCGGTGCGGCGGCTGGAGGCGGCGCTGGGCCAGACCCTGTTTGAAAAAAGCCGTGCCGGTTATTTGCCCACCAGCCTGGCGAGCAACCTGGCCCAACAGGCCGAGCGTGCCGAACAGGCGCTGGAGGCGGCGCGTATTGGCGTGGAGCAGGGCGGTGAAGTGATCAGCGGTACCGTGCGCCTGACCTGCACCGACTCGGTGTTGCAAGGCTTGCTGTTGCCGGCCCTCGCGCAGTTCATGCCGGCCTACCCGGCGTTGACCCTGGAACTGAGCACCTCCAATGACTTCGCCAACCTCAGCCGCCGCGATGCGGATATCGCCCTGCGCCTGACCAAGACGCCGCCAGCGCATCTTGTCGGACGTTGCCTGGGTGCGGTGACCTACCAGGTGTGTGCCAGTGCCGACTATGCGCGCCTGCACCCAGACCATGAGTGGGCCGACCTGGCCTGGATCGCGCCGGACGATTTTTTACCCGATCACCCCACCGTCATCTGGCGCCGTGAGCATTTGCCGGGCGTGCGTCCCCGTTATCGGTGCAACAGCATGCAGTCGGTGACCGAATTAGTGCGCGCGGGGTTGGGCGTGGCGGCGCTGCCGGAGTTTCTGATGGGCGATGGCCTGCAACCGCTGGGCCCTGCGCTGGCAGGGCACGATACGGCGCTGTGGTTGTTGACGCGGCCTGATTGCCGGGCGTTACGCTCGGTGGTGACGCTATTTGATGAACTGGGGCGGCATGTGCGCTGGCTGCGAAGTTAACCTGCAGACAGCCAGCGCCAATGGCTCAGCGATTGCCCCGCTCATTGGCAAACGCACTTACCGCTTGTACTGCTTCGCCGGTGCCTTCGCGAATCTGCAGGATCACCGTGCCGGCCTGGTTGGCCAGTTCCACACCCTGGGCGGCGCGGTCGCGGGTGGCGTCCATGCTGTCGATGGCTTGGCGGGTTTCGTCCTGGATCATGGCGATCATGCCGGAGATTTCCGCGGTGGAGCCGCTGGTGCGCGCCGCCAGTTGCCGCACTTCATCGGCCACCACGGCAAAGCCACGGCCCTGCTCGCCGGCGCGGGCGGCTTCAATGGCGGCGTTGAGGGCCAGCAGATTGGTCTGGTCGGCAATGCCGCGAATGGTATTGACGATGGCGGTGATCTGTTGCGAGCGTTCGCCGAGTTTGGCGATCAGTTGCGAAGAGGTGTCGATATCCACGGCGATTTCGCGCATGCCGCTGGCGGTTTTCTGAATCACCTCGGCGCCTTTTTCCGCCATCTCCTGGGTGTTCAACGACAGGTGGTAAGCCTGGGCGGCGCTCTGTGCGTCAGCGGCATGCTGTAGCACGCGGGCGGTGACATCCGAGGCGAACTTCACCACTTTGCACAGGCGCCCGCTGGCGTCGTACACCGGGTTGTAGTTGGCTTCCAGCCACACGACCTGGCCGTGTTTGTCCACCCGCTCAAACTGGCCATTGAACAGCTCGCCCTGGTTCAAGCGCTTCCAGAACTCGCTGTAGGCCGCACTGTTGGCCAGCTCGGGCGTGCAAAACAGACGGTGATGCTTGCCCTGGATCTGCGCCAGGCTGTAGCCCATGCGCTGCAGGAAATTGCCGTTGGCGGTGATGATGGTGCCGTCGAGGTTGAACTCGATCATCGCCATGGCGCGGTCGATGGCTTCGAGCTTGGCGTTGGCTTCGCTTTCGGCTTGCAGGCGCGGGGTGACGTCCATGGCGTATTTCACCACTTTGATCACATTCCCCGCCTCATCCCGTACCGGGTTATAGCTGGCTTCCAGCCACACCGAGGCGCCGTTGGCGCCTACGCGTTCAAAGGTGCCCGACTGGAATTGGCCGTTTCGCAGGTGCGTCCACAGCTGGTTGTAGTCCGCGCTGCGGGCGAACGCCGGGGTACAGAACATCCGATGGGGCTGGCCCAGGATCTGTTCGGCGCGGTAGCCCATGGTCTTGATGAAGTTGTCATTGGCGCGCAGCACGGTGCCTTGCAGGTCGAATTCGATCACGGCCATGGAGCGTTCGATGGCGGCAAGCAGGCTGGTCTGTTGGGCTAGGCTGTGTTGCAGGGTACTGATGGTTTTCTTGTGAGCGTTGAATAGCATGGTGGAGGGCTCGGGCATGCAAGCGTATGCGGGGTCCATGTATTTGCGCCTGACCCCGTAGGGCCCCTGGCCTTACGGTTGACTTGCTCATTGCCAGCTTCCTGATGCTGACAGAGGGGGGTAGAACAACGGTGTCAGAGTGATCAACCGACCTGGAAGTTCGCCCGTCAGGCAGGACTATTTTGACCAGGCGACCAATGGCGGCATTATGCTATTGCGGCAAGCCGGCGAATGAAGTTTCAGACGAGGTGTCATCAGACAACTCAGGCCGGATGGGCGGCCACGCAACGGGCGGAATACGCCAAAACGCTCTGCAATAACGCGCCTTAGTATGAGGGCGGAGTGCTGACTTCGTAGCCGGCCAGGAACAGGTCGATGGCTGATTCGATAACACCTGCCTGGGCGGCGGGGTCGAGGGTGGGCTGGCCGAGGGTAATCTGCGGCCAGAATGCAAAGGCCTTGAGCAGGCTTTGGATCTGGTGGGCGGCGAACCCCGGGTCGGTGCAGGTGAGGCGGCCGTCTTCCTGGGCGGCGCGCACCCATTGGGTAAAGCCTTCTTCTCGTGCGCTGAGGCGGTTGACCATGTCTTGAGCGCGTTCCGGCGAATGAATGGTGGCAGCAATGGCTACGCGTGCCAGGTCGAGGAAGTTGGCGTCCGACATCATCTGCATTTTCGCTTCCAGCAACGTGCGCAGTTGGTCGCGCAGCGGACGGTCGCTCGTATAGATCACGTCCAGCTGGGCAACGCTGCTGGCCCATAGTTGGTGGAGGATCTCGGCGAACAGTTCTTCCTTGCTGGGGAAATGGTTGTACACCGTGCGCTTGGAAACGCCAGCAGTTGCGGCGATTTTGTCCATGCTGGTGACCTCGAAGCCGTTCTCGCGAAATTCGGCAATCGCCGCAGCCACGATGGCTTCGCGTTTACGCTCGGTGAGGCGTTTGGGGGCAGTCATGGAAGGCATTCGACTCAACAATGAAATTACACCGGGCAGTTTACTTGCTCCGGATTTTGTTGCAATCTAGAAACTACACTGTGCAGTGTAATACTTGAGCGGACCGCCGGAGTCACATCGTCATGGCCACTATTTCAACCCGTCTCGACCCGGCGCCCTCGGCGCCCAAGCCTGCCGAGCAGGGCCTGGGGCACTTCAGCAACGACACTCCGGTGCAGCACGGTGGCTTGGGCAAGACCCTGCGCATTTTCTGGAACATGCTATTCAACAAGCCGCGCACGACACGGCCGGTGGGGCAGATTCCGGTACAGCCACTGACCCGCGAGCAGTTATTGGCCGCCCCTGATCACAGCGTGTATCGCCTCGGCCATTCAACCGTGCTGCTGAAACTGCGTGGTAAATTCTGGGTCACCGACCCTGTGTTTGCCGAACGCGCCTCGCCGTTCAGTTGGGCCGGCCCCAAGCGTTTTCATCAGCCGCCCATCAGTCTTGATGAGCTGCCAGCGCTGGAAGCGGTGATCCTTTCCCATAATCATTACGACCATCTCGACCGTAAAGCGGTGGTCCAATTGGCCGAAAAGACCCGCTACTTCCTGGCGCCCCTGGGCGTGGGTGACACGCTGGTCAAATGGGGCGTAGACGCCAGCAAAGTGCGCCAGCTGGAGTGGTGGCAGGGCATCGAAGTCGATGGCGTTCGTTTTGTCTGCACGCCGGCTCAGCACTTTTCAGGGCGCGGCCTGTTTGATGGCAACCAGACCCTGTGGTGCTCATGGGTAATGATCGACGCTACGCGACGTATATTTTTCAGTGGCGATACTGGCTATTTCGACGGTTTCAAACGCATCGGCGAGCAGTACGGGCCGTTTGACCTGACCCTGATGGAAACCGGCGCTTACAATGTCGATTGGCCCCATGTGCACATGCAGCCGGAGCAAACGCTGCAGGCGCATATCGATCTGAAAGGGCGGTGGCTGCTGCCGATTCACAATGGCACCTTCGATCTGGCCTTCCACGCCTGGCACGAACCGTTCGACCGCATCATGGCCCTGGCCTGGGAGCGCAATATCTCGATCACTACCCCGGCAATGGGCCAGGCGTTCCGCCTGAACCAGCCCGAGCGCGGGCAGGCCTGGTGGCTGGAAGTGGAGCCTCAACCGGTCAACGAACACGCAGCAAGCTGAGCCGATGGCCCGCTTGGAAAAGAGTTTTTCAGCGAATTTCTGCTCTGCGACAAAGGCCAAATGAGAGTGCGATGATCCCGCGGAAATTTTATTTCCGGGAGGATGTTTCGATGGACAGCCACTGTAAGAAGCTTTGGAAAATAGGGGTGCCTTGTGCCCCAGCCCAACCGCTACCCCCGCCAATGAACGCCGCCGACGTACCCGCTTCACCCCCCCATGCTGCACCCACCTCTATTGTCTTTGGCACCGAACAGGCTGCGGGCGCCATGCTCATCCCAGGGTATAACGCCCTGGCGCCCCATCTACGGCCGGTGCGTGACCCCGCGCTATCACTTGTCGCCCTCAGCGGCGAGGACCCTACCGAACCGGTGATGGTAGAGGTACCGCTCGTGTTGAATAACACCACGTTCACCGCCACGCGGGCGTTGACGGGCTATCGGGTCGGGTATGTCGAGCGCTATGTGCAGGGCAATCACGTTGAACGGGTCGAACACAGTGAGGCCTTGCACCGAGTCTTCGACACCCTGCGCAGGGCCGGTGTCCAATGGGTAGCGGTGGACATGCAGCGCAGCGGCGACAATCAGCAGGCCTGTCGTGAAATCGATGAGCGGGTGGCAGGCCTTCGCCTGGATGCCTTGGTGTCGGAGGACCCCGAAGCCGCCTTTCATAACGCCTCGAGAAGCGGATACCCCACGGTGTGTGAAACCCTGGAGGATGGCTCCAGAGTCTGGTTTTACGGTGCACGCTGGGCAGGTGATCGTTTGGCGGCACTGGTACGCGCTTACCGCCAGCTACGGCCATAGACGTTATTGAAGACTACGTCGGGCTGGGAAGAGTAGGACGCAGCAGCAGGATTCGCCCGAAATAGTGATGGGGTGTCGGCTCTTAGACTGGTGCGGTGTTATCGACCGATAACGCTCACATCCAGTTAGACAGAGGGGAATTTCATGATCGGACCAGTTTCGGTAAGTGGATGGGCGACAGGCCTGCTTCAGGAACTTGCAAACCCTGTGCAAGGTTTCAAGAGTGCCTGCCAGATGTCATTGGAGATGGGCCAAGGTGGCGGCGTTACCTCAGAGTCACTGTTGAGGGACTCGCTCAAGCAGATTGCCAATATTGATCGTGGGCTACAGGGCGGCAATGCGTTTTTGGAAACCAACCCGGATGCTATGAGGGAGGCGAAGGCCCGCGACCAGGAACGTGCCAATGGCCGCGTACTCAAGCACTTGCATGGCGTGCCGATAGCGCTGAAGGATGTCTTCGAAACCAACGACCGCATGCAGACCAGTGCAGGTTCGAAGGCCTTGGTGGGCGCGCCGGCCACTAAAACCGCCAAGGTTGTCGACAATTTGTTGAAGCACGGGGTGGTGATTGTGGGGAAAACCAATATGAGTGAGCTGTCCAACTTTCGGTCACTATTACCTGTGGATGGCTGGAGCTCCCGAGGTGGCCAGACGCTGAACCCTCATCGACTCGGAGGGCCGGTGGCTGGGTCGAGTTCAGGTTCGGCAGTGGCGGTCGCCCAAGGGCATGTGCCTGTGGCACTGGGGTTGGAAACCAACGGATCGATCATCAGCCCCGCCGCCTACAACGGTGTGTTTGGCCTGAAAACAACGACGGGCCTGGTCAGTACCGAAGGCGTCATGACCAGCACTCGCATGGACGCGGTGGGGACTTTTACCCGCAATATCTGTGATGCGGCCGAAGCGCTTAACGCAATGACCGAGACCACTGCCTACACCAAGGGCCTGCAGTCCGACGCCTTGAAGGACAAGCGAATTGGCTATACCCCTTTACCCGAGTTGTCCGCTGAGGAGGCCAAGGACCCGGCCAAGCGAGCAGACCGCAAGCATTATGAGGCGGCGCTCGACGTGATGAAGGCCCAAGGGGCGATTCTGGTGCCGATGGCGCGGTTGGATGCTGGCGTCCCCGAACAAACCTATGTCGATTATAACAACGCGCTTTTCTCGGAGGTCAAGCAAGCGCTGGAAGGCTACCTGGCTGGGCGAGAAGGTTTGCCGGTCAAATCACTCTCTGAGCTGATTGCTTTTATCAACCGCACCCAGAAACCTGGTGAGCCTGACCAGAAACTGCTGGAAATGATCAATGGGGTGCAGACCAACCAGGAAGATCGCGATGCGCTGTGGAAAGCCATTCTTCCTATATTTCAGAACACCATTGATGACCCCATGAAGGAGCACAAGCTCGACGCCATGGTGTCGAACTTCCAGTCCCACAATTATTTTTTCAGCGCTGCGGCCGGGTACCCAGGCATATCCGTTCCGTCAGGCATGGATGAAGATGGCATGCCCACGGCACTTTACGTGTATGGCTCCGCCAACAGTGAAGCGACCTTGCTGTCAGTCGCCTATGGTTATGAACAAGCCTCACAGGCCATTCAAAAACCGGCTTTTCTCCCAGGTGCTCCCTTCACACCGACACCTGCCAGTACAGAGGACGTGGTTGAGACTACTGACACTTGAGTTTGAATCAGCCTCTGCAGACGGCTGCCTCGCAGAGGTTGTGCCAGGGTTCAATCGACCGCCACGGGTGCATTTGAAACTATTGAAGCGCCCGGAGAAACACCTGGGCTCTACGCACCATTGGGTTGAGGCGTTTGTGAGTCAATGGTTGCGGTGGTTGAACCCATCAACCGGGAAATGAGGCCTTGCGCAGAAGGTTGCGCTGCGGCGGTATCAAACCGCCGCGCACTCATCCCCCACCCCGGCGCGAACCCCGGGAAAAATACCAGCCCTTCGGCCTCCAGGCGAAACGCCAGGATCAAACGAGTTTCATCGTCCACGTCGCCGTGGCCTTCCAGTTTCTCAATTGCTTGCACCGCCACGCCAGCCTGGCGAGCCAGCTCTTCGCGGCTCCAGCCCAGCATCACGCGCGCCTGCGCGCAGTGTTTGGTGGTGAATTGATGCAAGACGATCTGTTGTTCTACGAAAGAACTCATTGCCAGAGAGGACATGGGGTTTCTCCAGGTTCGACAGGGGAGGCGCAACTATACTGTGTTTTTGTACAGTTGTTTCTACCGCTCATCCATTGGCGTTGCAACCCCTTATGATTCCAGCCCCGGCGCCTCGCGAATAATCAGGTGATCCAGGTTTTCGATCCTGGCGCTGAATACCCCGAACGTCTGCTCGGGTTTTTTCTGGCTGGGCACCTGCACAAGCTGCGGCGTGACCCCGTAGAAAAAGCAATACAGCGGCCGTTCGCTGCTGGCCGCCGCCTTGATCTGTTCCAGGAATGCCGTGCGCTTGCGGTAGTTTTCGATAAGCTTTTTGCTCAGGTAGACATTTACCGAATAGGGCTTCTTGTCGAGCCACACCTTCTTTTCGAAGTCGATGCGAAAGCTGCTGGTGTAGTCCTTGATGGTCTTGATCTTGCCCCAGTAAATCAAACCCTGGTTGTCTTGCAGGTATTCGATCTTCTTGAAGAATGCCCAGTAGGTCGCCGTGTGCTCACCGATCTTCAAGGGCATGGCCTTTAGCTTGTCCTTGTCATCGATGTTGGACACGTAGCACTCCACCGGGTGTGCGAATACGCTGGTTTTGTCCGGGATCGAGTCATTGCTGCCAGAAGAGGTGGTAGCGCGGTTTGCGGGCACTTTCGTCGGCTCCTGCAGGACGCTCCCAGCGGTGCCGACTACCGGCGTTCTAAGCTCGTACAGTCGCCGCGTCAGCACAAATTCCGATGGGAAATTTTCCTCACGCTCGTCGTCATTTTCACCCGTCGCAGGTTTATGGCTGCCGGCATAGCGGCAGCCGTCGATATGCCGCGTGCCGGGTTTGTTCTTGAAGTGCGGCGTGCGCTGGTAGTTGACGTTCTTGGCGTTGAAGGTACTCAACGCATTGGCGCTATCGAACGCCGCACGGCAGGCGTCGTTGGGGCACAGGAAGCTGTCTTTGTCGGAATCGAAGGCGGTAGTTTCATCGAAATTCAGATCTCGCACGTCGTAGATTGACAGCTTGTCGTCGAGACTCAGGCTGTAGGCCGTGTCGAATTTCATGGGGCTCGGGTCCGTCAGAGGTTTGGCTATTAATAGCCGGATCTTGCGTAAATATCAGCAAGAACCTGCCACGCGTCGCCCGCTCAAGAAACACAGGGTGCCACCCATGGCCGTGAGTGCGGCCAGGGCAAAGAACATGCTGGTGGGCGCCGCATTGATCAGCAGATAGCCACAAATCACCGGGCTCATGGCCCCGCCAAACGCGGCCAGGTTCTGTGCGCCGTAATAACTGCCGCGTAGTGCATCCGGCGCGATGGTGTCGATAAACAGAAACTCCGAGGGGTAGATGATCATCTCGCCCAGGGTGAACACGAACATTGCCAGGCACCAGGTCAGCAGACTGTGCGCCTGGCTGAAGCCGACCAACCCGGCAATAAACAGCAGGGTGCCCAGCACGATCCAATGGCGCAGTTGCTCGCGCTTGAGAAATCGGCCGATTTGGTACTGCATCAAAATCACGGTGATGGCGTTGCAGGCGAGCACCGCAGACAGAATTTTCAGTGCCTGGTCGGGTGTGTAGGCCACCAGCAAAAACTGCGACAGATAAAGGGTGTAGCGCCCATGGACGATGGTGCTCAACAGGCTGCCGCTGGTGAAGAGGATCAGCGTGCGGTCGCTGCGCAAGATGCGCAGGGTGCTGAGGAAACTCTGAGGCTTATGACTGTCGTCGCGCTGGGTCGGCGCAATGCCGATCATCAGGAACAAGCTGCCAAAGGCAATGGCGCTGGCGATCAAAAACGGTGCCCACGGCAATTGGCCGGCAATCACTACGCCCAACATCGGGCCCGTGGCATAGCCGACATTGGTCAGGGTGTAGCGCAGGGAAAACACCTTGGCGCGCTCACCCACCGGCAGGTTTTCGCTGATGATCGCCTTGGAGCCGATCAGGAACAGCGCCGACGCGGCTTCAGTCACAACAAGGGTCAGCGTGGTGAGGTAGAGGTTGCTGGCAAAGGTCAGCAACAAAAAACCGATGGAGCTGGAGAGCATGGCCAGGATCAACAGCTTGCGCTTTTCCAGACGGTCGATGATGTAGCCGCCGTACAAACCCAGGAGCGTGGCGATGAACACGGCGACCCCCATCAGCAGGCCGATGTCCTGCTGGTTGAGGCCCAGGCGTGTGCTCAGCCAGAGGGCCAGCAACGGGCTGGTCATGGCACGGCTGACCACGATGGTCACCGAGCAGATCATCAGGCGACGGATTACCAGGGAGTAGGTGGCCACGGTGGGGTGGGCTCCTTGTGATTCTTACCTACACGACTCAGATCACCAGCGAACGCAGATTGAGTGTGGGAGCTGGCTTGCCTGCGATAGCGGAGTAACAGCCAACATTGTTTTAGCTGACCCACCGTTATCGCAGGCAAGCCAGCTCCCACATTCGATGGCGTTATTGGCCAGAGTTGATGGTGATTTTTTTTACCGCACCTTGTTCCAGATCCCACTTTTTCAAGATCTTGCCGTAAGTCCCGTCATCAATCATGCCCTGCAATGCCTCACTGATCGCCGTGACCAACTCGGTATTGCTCTTCTCAATCCCAAGCCCGGTGAATTGCTTGGAAATCGCCAGGCCCACCGGCTTGTACTTGCCTTTGTCCAGCGACATCAAATAAGGAATGGTCTCGCTGCCCTGCATCGCCGCATCCAGGCGGTTCTGCTGCAACTGCGCCCGGGCATCTGCCGAGCCTTCGGTGCCGATCACCACGATTGCCGGCTTACCCGCCGCTTCGCAGTTTGCCTTGCTCCAGGCGGTAATTTCAGACGGCCAGGTGGTGCGGCGGCTGGTGCCGACTTTTTTACCGCACAGGTCGGTCAATTCCTTGATCTCTTCGCGCTTGGCCAAAGTGTAGAGCTGCGGGCCGCTGGTGAAGTAGTCGATGAAGGTCACGGCTTTCTGGCGCTCGGCGGTATCGGTCATGCCCGACAGCACGATGTCCACGCGCTTGGTGGTCAGGCCGCTGAGCATCTGTTCGAAGCCGGTTTCCTGCCATTTGATCTTCACGCCCAGTCGCTCGGCCAGGGCGTTGCCCAGGTCGAAATCGAAACCGGTGAGTTTGTTGGTGGCCGGGTCCTTGAAGTCCATCGGCGGGTAGTTCGGCACGATGGCCGCGCTGATCTCACCCTTGTCCTTGATGGCTTGCGGCAAGGCCGCGAATACACACGAGGAGGCCATCAGGCCTGCAAGCAAAGTAGGGATAAACATCTTCTTCATGGGGGCGTTCTCGTTAGTTTTTTAGTTAAGTGCGAACGGCAGAAATAAAGCTTTGGGTACGCGGGTTTTGTGGGCTTATTAGAATGTCTTCCGGGCTGCCGGCTTCCACAATCTGGCCGGCGTCCATAAACACCATGCGGTTGGACACTTCGCGAGCGAAGCCCAATTCATGGGTGACCACGATCATGGTCATGCCGGTGGTGGCCAAATCGCGCATCACCGACAGCACTTCGCCTACCAGCTCCGGGTCGAGGGCTGAGGTGGGTTCGTCAAACAGCATCAACTTGGGGCGCATCGCCAAGGCCCGGGCAATTGCCACACGCTGTTGCTGGCCGCCGGACAACTCCACCGGGTAGGCATTGCGCTTATCCGCCAGGCCAACGCGGGCCAGCAGTTCCAGCGCATCTTCGATGGCTTCCTTGGGCGAGCGCTTGAGCACCTGGCACGGGCCTTCGATGATGTTTTGCAACACAGTCATGTGCGGGAACAAATTGAACCGCTGGAACACCATGCCGGTGGCCAGGCGCTGGCGGGCGATCTGCGCTTCGTTCATCTCGTGCAGCTTGTTTCCGACCACTCGATAACCAACCAATTCGCCATCGACCCACAGGCCGCCCTTGTCGATCTTTTCCAGCTGATTGACGCAACGCAGCAGGGTACTTTTGCCCGAGCCGGACGGGCCGATGATGCACATCACCTCGCCTTGCTCGACCTCTATATTGATGTCACGCAGGGCGTGATACTGGTCGTAATACTTGTTCAGGTTGACAGCCTTGACGATGCTTCTCATGGGGCAAATCTCCTCAACCCAGGCTTACGAACGCTTGCCGGCGCCGCGGGCAAAACGACGCTCGAGGCGGCTTTGACCGAATGAAAGAACAGTCACCACCGCCAGGTACCAGATGCCCGCCACAATCAGCAGCTCCATCACCCGGGCGTTGGCGTAGTAGATGTTTTGCGCGTTGTGCAACAGCTCCGAGTACTGGATGACACTGGCCAGGCTGGTCATTTTCACCATGCTGATGAACTCGTTGCCTACGGGCGGGATGATCACGCGCATCGCCTGCGGCAGAATGATCCTGCGCAGCGCCTGCAGGCTCGGCATGCCGATGGACTTGGCCGCCTCGTATTGGCCGGTGTCCACCGACAGCAAGCCGGCACGCACCACTTCAGCGGTATAGGCGCCCTGGTTGATGCTCAAGCCGAGCAGGGCGGCCACGAAGGGCGTCATCAGGTCGACGGTGTCGATGCTGAACAGGCCCGGAATCGCGATCACCGGGAAGATCAACGCCAGGTTGAACCACAGCAGCAGCTGCAAAATCAGCGGTGTACCGCGAAACAACCAGGTGTAGGTGATGGCCACGTAACGCAGGATCGGGTTGGCCGACATGCGCATGATCGCCGTGATCACTCCGATCACTACGCCCAATGCCATCGCCAGGATCGACATGACGATGGTGTTCACCAGGCCCCAGAGGATGGCTTGCGACGTAAGGAACTGGCCAATGTAGGACCATTCGATCTGGCCATTGGCAAACGCGCGCAACAGCGCCGCCAACACAATCACGATCAGGGTGGCAAAAAACATCCGCCCGTAATAGCGCCGCGGCACGTGCTCGTACTGGGTGATATCGAACTGGTTTTCGGACAACTTGCGCTCGGCTTCCAAGCGCTCGGCCGGGGTTTGGTTCATGCTGCTACTCCAAAATTTATTCTTGATGCGTGATCGTTCCCACGCTCCGCGTGGGAACGCCGCCTCGGACGCTCCGCGTCCCGCCGTTGGCGCGTAACGTGACGACGCGGAGCGTCACGGGATGCATTCCCACGCAGTGCGTGGGAACGATCGTCACCGGCTTAAATCCGAAATCCTTGATAACTTTCAGTCCACTTTTGCTGAGCCGCCAACGCCATCTTCAACCGTCCAATCTGCTCCTTCACCCGCTCCGGCGCCGTCCCACCCCACCCACTACGCGCCGCAATCGCCGCCTCCAGGGTCAGGCAGTCGCGCACGTCCGGGGTGAGTCGCCCATCCACCTCGGCCAACATCGCCGGTGAGGCTTGCCACAACTCAATCTCATGCTGCTCACAGGCCTGCACCAGCGCGCCAGTAATCTCGTGGGCCTCCTTGAACGGCACACCACGGGTGGCCAGCCAGTCCGCCACCTCAGTCGCCAAGGTAAAGCCCATTGGCGCCTGGCGCCGCAACTCCTCTACCTGCACCTTCATGGTCGCCACCATGCCGGCCATCGCCGGCAATACCAGCAGCAAGGTGTCCACGCTATCCAACACGCAGTGCTTGTCTTCACTCAAATCGCG
Source organism: Pseudomonas sp. MF6767 (assembly GCF_016405475.1). Lineage (NCBI taxonomy): Bacteria > Pseudomonadati > Pseudomonadota > Gammaproteobacteria > Pseudomonadales > Pseudomonadaceae > Pseudomonas > Pseudomonas sp. MF6767. The sequence goes on from NZ_JAEKCY010000008.1 coordinate 207,351, forward strand.
GTTGTACGACAGCGGCAACGACTTGAGCGTCGACATCAGCCCGGTCAGGTTGCCGATCAAACGCCCGGCCTTGCCCCGCGCCAATTCGGCAATGTCCGGGTTCTTTTTCTGCGGCATGATCGAACTGCCGGTGGCGTAGGCATCGTCCAGCACTACCCAGCGAAACTGGCGCGACGACCACAGGCAAAACTCCTCCGACAGCCGCGAAATATTCACCCCGAGCATGCCGGCCACAAACAGGAACTCCGCCACATGGTCACGGCTGGCGACGGCGTCTATGGAGTTTTCGCATGGCCCGGTGTAACCCATTTCCCTGGCCGAGTGCTCTGGCTGACGCGCTATCGCCGAACCTGCCATGGCGGCCGCGCCCAACGGCGACAGGGCCGTACGCGCATCCCAATCCACCAGGCGCTGCACATCGCGCAGCATCGACTGCGCGTGGGCCAGCAAGTGATGGGCAAACACAATGGGTTGCGCCTGCTGCAAATGGGTGAAGCCCGGGCAGATGCTCTGCACATGTTGCTCGGCCTGCTCAACCAGCGCCTGCTGCAAACCCAGCACCTCGTTGGCGATGGTGCGCGCATGGTCGCGCAGGAACAGGCGCAGATCATTGGCCGTCTGGTCATTGCGCGAGCGTCCGGCACGCAACTTGCCGCCCAGGGCGCCCAGGCGCTCGGTCAATACGCGTTCGATAAAGGTGTGTACGTCCTCGTCATCCAGGGTGGGATGCAGGCGCCCGGCGGCAAAATCCTCACCGATGCGGTCCAGGGCCTCGAGGGTACGCAAAGTCTCCGACTCATCCAGCAACCCAGCGCGCTGCAACTCACGGGCATGGGCGCAGGAGCCGGCCAGGTCGTAGGGCGTCAGGCGAAAATAGCGCTCAGGGCAACGCGACAACGCGGCCAACGCCGCAGACGGACCGGTCTTGAAACGAGCGCCCCAAAGGCGGTCGGTGGGCTGGGACATGGGTATTCCTCACGCTTGTTTTTAGAAGAGTCGGAGGCAGTTTCAACAGACGTTTATCGGTGTAGAACCGGCATCTGACGCGCCGTATTCAAGGTTGCCAAGGGCGGATGTTTATGTTCATTATCGCCGCCTGGCTATGTTCAAGGATTGGGTTCAAGCCTGTTGAATATGGCACTCGAGGTCAACGCGCATTATGGAAACCCCACTTTCCACTTCTGGAAACCTGCCGCCAAAACCCGGCACACGAGCACCGCTGCAACTGAGTGGGCTGGACTTCAAATTGCTGCGGGTATTTATGGCCGTGGTCGAAGCCGGCGGCTTCAGTGCTGCGCAAAACGAGCTGAACGTGGGCCTGGCGGCCATCAGCAAACAGATCTCCGACCTGGAGATTCGCATCGGCATGCGCCTGTGCACACGGGGCCGCGAAGGGTTCGGGCTGACCGAAGAAGGCAAGTTGGTGTATCAAGCATCCATCGAGTTATTTACCTCAGTGGACAGTTTTCGCGACAAGCTTAGTTCGGCGCAAAACGAACTGATCGGCGACCTGAGTGTGGGCGTTATTGATAACACCGTCTCTGATGTCAATTCCCCGCTGATTACCGCTCTGGGCAACTTACATCGCCAATCGCCAAAAATAAGATTGCGCCTACACGCCTCTCAATTGGACGAAGTTGAACGCGGAGTAGTGGAAGGGCGCCTGGTCGCCGGCATCGTCCCGGTGTACCAACGCCGTGAAGAATTCGACTACTTCCCGCTCTACGAAGAAAAGGCCCACGCCTACTGCGCCGTAGGGCATCCCTTGTTCACTGCGAGCGACATCACCCCCGATGCGCTTCGCCAATACGAAGTGGTGAACCATCGGTATGCGATCCATCGCGACAAGGCCAACTTCGTCGGCCACGACAGCCAGTCCGCCTCGGCTTCACAAGTGGAAGCCGTCGCCATCCTGATCCTCACCGGCCGCTTCCTGGGCTTTCTGCCAGAACACTACGCCACGCCACTGGTGAGGGAAGGGCGCCTGCGCGCACTGTGCCCACAGCAGGTTCATTTAAGCACCGCGTTCAACCTGATCCTGCGCCACAACGCGCCGAGAAGCCCGATGGTAAAAGCCTTTGCCACAGCGCTGGGTGTAGACCTGAAGACTTCGGCCTAAGCCTCAACAAAGCTCAAATGTGGGAGCTGTCGAGCCCCAGCGAGGCTGCGATGGGATCGCCTCGGTCTCCCCGCCAACCTCATCCCCCCGCATCACCGCTGCAACCGAGCTCGCTTTTTCTTCTTCGCATGAAAATGCCGAAAATGCGCATCCTGCGCCGCCGCCAACAACTCCCGATCCCCACGCGTATCGCCCCAGGCCCTGAGCCGATACTCCCCCAGGTCGCCATAAACCGCTTCAAGGCGCAGCACCTTGTTCTCACAACGGCAATTATTCCCGGTGAGTTTGCCGGTCAGCACCCCATCCACCACCTCAAGTTCAGTGCCGATCAAACGAATGCCAAGCCGGTCGGCAAACGGCTGCAACACCAACGCCGGCGACGCCGAACACAGCGTCACCACCGCCCCGGACTTCACCTCATCCGCCACTGACTGCAACCCGCTCGGGCGCATCAGCTTGCTCCAGCGCGCCTGGCAATATTTCTGCGCTTGCTGCTCAACCCAAGCCTTCTCCACCCCGGTCATAAAGGTGCGAATCAACTGCGCCTTCAACTCATCCCGGCTGATCTGCCGCACCAAAAACCGCAACCCCGGCACCGCCAGCTTGACCATCCGGCCATAAAACTCACCGGGGCCAAAGGCAAACTTGAGGAAGGGCACGAAACTGTCGTGGTGGGTGAGGGTGCCGTCGAAGTCAAAGACGGAAAGTACTTTGGCGTCTGCGGGGCCGGCTTCGAGCATGTCTGGGTTCACGGGTTGGCCTCGGTCCTATCTAATAGTTTTTAAGCATGCATCAGCTGTGACAGCAGGAGTCTACTCCCGTGCCAATCTTCCGATCTTGGCGTAAATCTCTTCGGTAAAACCGGTGACAACGCTGATGGCAATTGGGGCACAAGGCTACAGCATTGGGGGGGCGATCCGAACCCTTCCGGGCCAGGTGTTTGAGGTGATGTACTTCAAGAAATAGCAAATTCCTTTTTTACCGACGAAAAAAAGCCCTGAACATGCCAGGGCTTCCTTTAGTGCTTAGTCCGGATCAATCCCAGCTCAACGCGCCGCCGGTCTGATACTCGATCACACGGGTCTCGAAGAAGTTCTTCTCTTTCTTCAAGTCCATGATCTCGCTCATCCACGGGAACGGGTTAGTCGTGCCTGGGTACTCTTCCTTCAAGCCGATCTGCGACAGGCGACGGTTAGCGATGAACTTCAGATAGTCTTCCATCATCGCCGCATTCATGCCCAACACCCCACGAGGCATGGTATCACGCGCATATTCGATCTCCAGCTGCGTCCCTTGCAGGATCATCTGGGTCGCTTCTTCCTTCATCTCGGCATCCCACAGGTGTGGGTTTTCGATTTTGATCTGGTTGATCACGTCGATACCGAAGTTCAGGTGCATCGACTCATCGCGCAGGATGTACTGGAACTGCTCGGCCACGCCGGTCATTTTGTTGCGGCGGCCCATGGACAGGATCTGGGTGAAGCCGCAGTAGAAGAAGATGCCTTCCAGCACGCAGTAGTAGGCGACCAGGTTGCGCAGCAGCTCTTTGTCGGTGTCGACGGTGCCGGTTTCGAACTTCGGATCGGAGATCGAGCGGGTGTATTTGAGGCCCCAGGCGGCCTTTTTGGCGACCGATGGAATCTCGTGGTACATGTTGAAGATCTCGCCTTCATCCATGGCCAGCGATTCGATGCAGTACTGGTAGGCGTGTGTGTGGATCGCTTCTTCGAAGGCCTGGCGCAGGATGTACTGGCGGCACTCCGGGTTGGTGATCAGGCGGTACACGGCCAGCACCAGGTTGTTGGCTACCAGGGAGTCGGCGGTGGAGAAGAAGCCCAGGTTGCGCATGACGATGCGGCGCTCGTCGTCGGTCAGGCCTTCGGGGTTTTTCCACAGGGCGATGTCGGCGGTCATGTTGACCTCTTGCGGCATCCAGTGGTTGGCGCAGCCGTCGAGGTACTTCTGCCAGGCCCAGTCGTACTTGAATGGCACGAGTTGGTTGAGGTCGGCGCGGCAGTTGATCATGCGCTTTTCGTCAACGGCGACGCGGGCGGAGGCGCCTTCGAGCTCGGCGAGGCCTTCGGCGACGTCGAGTTTGTCCAGGGCGGCCTTGGCGCGCACGATGGCGGCGGAGTCGTTGGCGGTGACGGCGCGGGCTTCCACGGCGGCAGCGGCGCCGGCACCGTCGAGGCGGTCCATGTTGGCTTCGGTGGCGTGGCCGGCGTTGGCGCCTTTGGCGGCTACTTCGCCTTCTTCTTCTTTGTCGAATTCGTCCCAGCTCAGCATGACGTGTCGTCTCCTGCGTGAGGGCTCAAAGGTGCCCGTGTGAAACCGGATGGTTGGGTGTTCACACGGCCCTAGGGCCGCGGTGGATCTTAAGGAATCGTTTGTTGCAGCTAGCGCACGCATTAAACGGAATAGGGCTACGGGTGCTCTGCGTGAGGCTTGAGGGGCGCAGCAGCAGGTGCAAGCTCGCGCGGGATGCCTCAGGTCTGGCTCTTCATCCCTGTGTAAAGGGATATTGCAGGCCCGATTTACCCGCGCATTATAGGGAAAAAATTGGGTTTGTGTTGTGGTGGATGACCGCAGTGGAGGAGCTGAATGTAGATTTTTCCAGCCACGGCAAGGGTTTGCAGGGGGATTGTTGCTTGAGCGATTTTTAATTGGTGCGCAGATGCTTTCGCGATCTCTGGACGCTTGTGATGCCAATGCGCTTCGATCTGGCTCACAGATACGGAGGCAGGAGGGGGGCTACAGCATTTACTGCCCCCGCGAGGGTGCGTTACTTTTTAACCGGGAATGTCACATCAAAATTACCGGAAGATATTTTTTCTTCGGTTTGCGAGTTAATTAATTCAAAGGTACCTGTGGCACGGCCTGAATTTTCATCCCAGTCGCATTTAACGTTTCCCGCATTGGCGCTCCACGCGGAAGTGCCCAGTTTTATATAGGTTTGTACATTGTCTGAGGGTAAGGGGATTGCGCCTTGGTTGAACTCCTCACGCAGGATGGTGATTTGAACGTAACTGTCGTAGCTTGAAAGTTTTGGTAAAAAATACAAATAAGCTGCTCTCTGGTCAACTTCACCACGGATCTCTTTGAAATGGATGACCGCACTCCCGCTTCCTGTCGCTTTAGCTAAATCACGCGGGTCTTTTTTTAAAATCGTCATGGTTTTTGCTCCTCAGTCGTTGCGTATGATATTTGTCTTGCCGCATCCTTCTTGATGCGACAGGCATGACAAACTCGGAGTCTCATTCAAACACGCACTTAAAACTGAGGTAACTGTCAGAGTTGACAGGTTTAAAGAAGTAATTGGAATTATGTGAGGTATTTATCAGTAAAAAAATCATATGCGGGAAGGAGCAGTGGCTCGGTCATCACTGAGGGCTGGAGTAGCCGCCCGAGATAATGCTCCTCGTCGCAACAATGATTACTTTATAGACATGGATTTTGATGGGGCGAAGCAAGAGCTGTTAGCCGTTAGAGCAACCATTGCCCATTACTTGATAGTTGAGAATATGACGCTGGCCTTGAGAATCTTCATATTCCATCTTCACCGGTACAACTTCGCAGACTTCTGGAATGCTGCTCATGGACAAGACTTTGGCCACATCCAAGTGCGTGCTATAGGTGTAGTTCTCGACAATCGGGGCGTTCTGGCCGGCCAGTTCAGTCGGGGCTTCGTCCGCCAGGGCAGCGGTGGCGCACAGGCTGCTCAGGGCGATCACTAATAACGCTTTCATTGCTTCATTACCTTCTTCAGGGCGAAAGGGTGCACGGGGCCCTTGTGAGGCCGCGTGTGTCACTTAAAAGTTGGGAAGTTCGGATTAACGTTGCCTTCGTGGGGGCTGTTGCGTTGTTAATCAGAGTGCCTTGTTGGCGGAGTTGATTTTAGGCGCCTCGGTTATATTCATATACCCGTGCTTTTGATAAACACTTTTGGCGGTTTTTGTAACAATCCCTCAATCAAGATTTTTTCAGAGACCTGCCAGGCGTCGCAGCACGCGGGCCAGAGCGGTGAAACGGCATAGCAGGGCAATTTGTAGGGTCTTGTTACTACCATCGTCGAATGGTTCTATAGGCCCACCCCGGCTACAACAGGGGCCATACAACAACAACTATGTCACCGAGGTAAGAAAGATGAGTGCGGCTTCCCTGTACCCCGTTCGCCCCGAAGTAGCAGCCAATACGCTGACCGACGAGGCGACCTACAAGGCCATGTACCAGCAGTCGGTGGTCAACCCCGATGGCTTCTGGCGCGAGCAAGCCAAGCGCCTTGACTGGGTCAAGCCTTTCACCGCGGTGAAGCAGACCTCTTTCGACGACCACCATGTCGACATCAAATGGTTCGCCGATGGCACCCTGAACGTTTCCTACAATTGCCTGGACCGTCACCTCGCCGAGCGTGGCGACCAGATCGCAATCATCTGGGAGGGCGACGACCCTGCCGAGAGCCGCAACATCACCTACCGCGAGTTGCATGAAGAAGTCTGCAAGTTCGCCAACGCCTTGCGCGGCCAGGACGTGCACCGCGGCGATGTGGTGACTATCTATATGCCGATGATCCCCGAAGCCGTGGTCGCCATGCTGGCTTGTACCCGTATCGGCGCGATCCATTCGGTGGTGTTTGGCGGTTTTTCCCCGGAAGCCCTGGCCGGTCGCATCATCGACTGTAAGTCAAAAGTGGTGATTACCGCTGACGAAGGCATCCGTGCCGGTAAGAAGATTCCGCTTAAGGCTAACGTTGACGACGCACTGACCAACCCGGAAACCAGCAGTATCCAGAAGGTGATCGTGTGCAAGCGCACCAATGGTGCGATCAAGTGGAACCAGCATCGCGACATCTGGTACGAAGACCTGATGAAAGTGGCGGGCACCGTCTGCGCGCCAAAAGAGATGGGCGCCGAAGAAGCGCTGTTCATCCTCTATACCTCCGGCTCTACCGGCAAGCCCAAGGGTGTGCAGCACACCACCGGTGGCTACTTGCTCTATGCGGCCCTGACCCACGAGCGCGTATTCGACTATCGCCCAGGCGAAATCTACTGGTGCACCGCCGACGTCGGCTGGGTCACTGGCCACACCTACATCGTCTACGGCCCGCTGGCCAATGGCGCGACCACGCTGCTGTTCGAAGGCGTGCCGAACTACCCGGACATCACCCGCGTGGCGAAGATCGTCGACAAGCACAAGGTCAACATCCTCTACACCGCACCGACCGCGATCCGCGCCATGATGGCCTCCGGCACCGCCGCCTGTGAAGGCGCCGACGGCAGCAGCCTGCGCCTGTTGGGTTCTGTGGGTGAGCCGATCAACCCGGAAGCCTGGGACTGGTACTACAAGAACGTCGGCCAATCCCGTTGCCCGATCGTCGACACCTGGTGGCAGACCGAAACCGGTGCCACGCTGATGAGCCCACTGCCAGGCGCCCATGCGTTGAAGCCGGGTTCGGCGGCACGGCCGTTCTTCGGTGTGGTGCCGGCGCTAGTGGACAACCTGGGCAACATCATCGAAGGCGCCGCCGAAGGCAACCTGGTGATTCTGGATTCCTGGCCAGGCCAGGCGCGTACCCTGTACGGCGACCATGACCGTTTTGTCGACACCTACTTCAAGACCTTCCGCGGCATGTACTTCACCGGTGACGGCGCCCGTCGCGATGAAGATGGTTACTGGTGGATCACGGGCCGTGTGGATGACGTGTTGAACGTGTCCGGCCACCGCATGGGTACTGCCGAGATCGAGAGCGCCATGGTTGCGCACCCCAAAGTCGCCGAGGCGGCGGTGGTGGGTGTGCCCCACGACATCAAGGGGCAGGGCATTTATGTGTATGTCACCTTGAAGAATGGTGAAGAGCCCAACGAAGCACTGCGCCTGGAGCTGAAAAACTGGGTGCGCAAGGAAATCGGGCCGATTGCCTCGCCGGACGTAATCCAATGGGCGCCTGGGTTGCCGAAAACGCGCTCGGGGAAAATCATGCGGCGCATTTTGCGCAAGATCGCCACGGCTGAATACGACGGGTTGGGGGATATCTCCACCCTGGCAGATCCGAGTGTGGTGGCGCATTTGATTGAAACGCACAAGACCATGAACGTCGCGTAAGCGGGGTAGGTGGGACAGAGCCCCATTCGGTGGAAGCCGGATGGGGCTTTTTTTGGGGACTCAGAAGCACCGAGGTTCAATGTGGGAGCTGGCTTGCCTGCGATAGCTATTTATCAGTTAGCCCATCTTTGGCTGATACACCGTTATCGCAGGCAAGCCAGCTCCCACAGTTCAGATCGCATTTCATAAAGGGGTGTGGGTGGCGGTCTGACAGAGTCGCATCACGACCAAGCCAATAAATATCGGTTTTCCCGGTGGGACGTTTCTGAATGTTACCGGCCCGCCCAAATGTGTAACCACCCGCACAAAGCTGGGGCAATGGACCACGCCCACGCCCCGAAAAACCGCGTTCTAGACACCCCAAAAAATAAGATTAAACGCCAGACTTGCCGTGCTAGAAGGGTTTGCGAATAATAGGCCCGCAATTTGCAGCATCATCAGGTTTAATATCTTTTGTCTCTGCATAAAATTCAGAGGCTGTCAATGTGTTGGAACCGCTTTCTCAGTGCTTCTGTAAATTGTTGTCGCATTGAGGAAATATCGGCTTCCGGCCTGTCGTTAGAATGCCGATCACTCGCTCGTCGTCGCAGGTGTCGCCCGCGCAGGACGCAGCACCGCTATTCGGTTACACCTTCGCCGCATCGTGGGCCATGGCTCATACTGCTGTTTTTGCCCTATACCGATGGAGTCCCAAGATGAAGAAACTCGTGCTGTTGGGCGCCCTGGCGCTGTCCGTGCTGTCCATGCAGGCTTTCGCCGAAGGCAAGCCGCTGAAAATTGGTATCGAAGCGGCTTACCCTCCGTTTGCCTCGAAGGCGCCGGATGGCAGCATCGTCGGTTTTGACTACGACATCGGCAACGCGCTGTGCAAGCAGATGGACGTGAAATGCACCTGGGTTGAGCAAGAGTTCGACGGCCTGATCCCGGCGTTGAAAGTGCGCAAGATCGACGCGATCCTGTCATCCATGTCCATCACTGACGACCGCAAGAAATCGGTGGACTTCACCACTCGCTACTACCTGTCCCCTGCGCGTCTGGTGATGAAGGAAGGCACCACCGTCAGCGACAGTCTGGATGAGTTGAAGGGCAAGAAGATCGGTGTGCAGCGCGGTTCGATCCACGACCGTTTCGCCCGTGAAGTCCTGGCGCCAAAAGGTGCGGATATCAAGGGTTACAGTACCCAGAACGAAATCTACCTGGACGTGGCCGCCGGTCGTCTCGACGGTACCGTGGCTGACGCCACCCTGCTGCAAGACGGTTTCCTGAAAACCGACGCCGGCAAAGGCTACGCGTTTGTAGGCCCATCGTTCACCGAAGCCAAATACTTCGGCGACGGTATCGGCATCGCAGTGCGCAAAGGCGACAAGGAAAACCTTGAACGCATCAACGCGGCCATCGCTGCAATCCGTGCCAACGGCGAATACAAGAAAATCCAGGACAAGTACTTCGACTTCGATATTTACGGCGCTGACGCCAAGTAACTCATCGCAGCTGTCTGTCCGAAATGGCGCAAGCAACAGTCATCCTGAAGTTTGCGCCATTTTTTCATCCCCCTTTTCGAGGACCTGAATCATGTTGAAAGGCTACGGGGCCGTTATCCTCGATGGCGCTTGGTTGACGCTTCAGCTCGCCTTGTCGTCCATGGCCTTGGCCATTGTTCTGGGTCTGATCGGGGTCGCGTTACGCCTGTCGCCGGTGCGCTGGTTGGCTTGGCTGGGTGACTTGTACTCCACGGTGATCCGCGGGATCCCCGACCTGGTGCTGATCCTGCTGATTTTCTATGGCGGCCAGGACTTGCTTAACCGCGTCGCGCCGCTATTGGGCTTTGACGACTATATCGACTTGAACCCCTTGGCCGCCGGTATCGGCACCCTGGGTTTCATCTTTGGCGCCTACCTGTCGGAAACTTTCCGTGGCGCCTTCATGGCCATTCCCAAGGGGCAGGCTGAAGCCGGCCTGGCGTATGGCATGAGCAGCTTCCAGGTGTTTTTCCGGGTGATGGTGCCGCAGATGATTCGGCTGGCGATCCCTGGGTTTACCAACAACTGGCTGGTATTGACCAAGGCCACCGCGCTGATTTCGGTGGTAGGTCTGCAAGACATGATGTTCAAGGCCAAGCAGGCGGCAGACGCCACCCGCGAGCCTTTTACCTTCTTCCTCGCAGTGGCGGCGATGTACCTGGTGATCACCAGCGTGTCGTTGCTGGCCTTGCGTTACCTTGAGAAGCGCTACTCGGTAGGCGTAAGGGCGGCTGATCTATGATCTTCGACTACAACGTCATCTGGGAGGCCATGCCGCTGTACCTTGGCGGCTTGCTGACCACCCTGAAACTGCTCGCTATCTCGCTGTTCTTCGGCCTGCTCGCGGCCTTGCCCCTGGGCTTGATGCGCGTGTCCAAGCAGCCGATCGTCAACGGCGTGGCCTGGCTTTACACCTACGTGATCCGCGGCACGCCGATGCTGGTGCAGCTGTTTTTGATCTACTACGGCCTGGCGCAGTTCGAAGCGGTACGCGAAAGCTTCCTGTGGCCGCTGCTGTCCAGCGCGACATTCTGTGCGTGCCTGGCGTTTGCGATCAACACCAGCGCCTACACCGCCGAAATTATCGCCGGCAGCCTCAAGGCCACTCCTAACGGTGAGATCGAAGCGGCCAAGGCCATGGGCATGTCGCGCTACAAACTGTACCGCCGCATCCTGTTGCCGTCGGCCCTGCGCCGCGCGCTGCCGCAGTACAGCAACGAAGTGATCATGATGCTGCAGACCACCAGCCTGGCGTCCATCGTTACCCTGATCGACATCACCGGTGCCGCGCGTACGGTCAATGCCCAGTATTACCTGCCGTTCGAAGCCTATATCACCGCCGGCGTGTTCTACCTGTGCCTGACCTTCATCCTGGTGCGCCTGTTCAAGTTGGCCGAGCGCCGCTGGCTGAGCTACCTGGCTCCACGGAAGCACTGATATGGAACGTATCGATCATCTGCTGCCCTGGGGGCATTTGGGCTGCGAGCGCCAACTGAGCGTGTTCCGCTTTGGCAGCGGCGAGCGCAAGGCCTATATCCAGGCCAGCCTGCACGCCGATGAGTTGCCGGGTATGCGTGCCGCGTGGGAACTGAAAAAACGCCTCACAAAGCTGGAGCAGCAGGGCGCCCTCAACGGCGTGATCGAGCTGGTGCCGGTGGCTAACCCGATGGGCCTTGGCCAGCTGTTGCAGGGCAGCCACCAGGGGCGTTTCGAAGTGGGCAGCGGCAAGAACTTCAATCGCGACTTCGTTGAGTTGAGCGAGCCGGTCGGTGCATTGTTGCAAGGCAAACTGGGTGATGACCCGCACGCCAATGTGCGCATGATTCGCCAGGCCATGAGCGATACGCTGGCCGCCTTGCCCGAGCCGAGCAGCCAGTTGCAAGGCATGCAGCGTATCCTGCTGAGCCATGCCTGCACCGCCGATGTGGTGCTGGACCTGCATTGCGACGCCGAAGCCGCACTGCACATGTACGCGCTGCCCCAACACTGGCCGCAGTGGCGGTCGCTGTCGGCACATCTGAATGTGAAGGTCGGCCTGCTGGCGGAAGATTCCGGCGGCAGTTCGTTTGACGAGGCGTGCTCGTTGCCGTGGCTGCGTTTGTCGCGCATGTTCCCGCAGGCGCAGATTCCGCTGGCCTGCCTGGCAACGACGTTGGAGTTGGGCGGCCAGGCCGACACCGGCCGTGATGAAGCCATCTTCCACGCCGAAGGCATCCTTGCGTTCCTCGCCGAACAAGGCTTGATCAAGGGCGAGTGGCCTGCGCCGCAACACGAACCTTGCGAAGGTGTGCCTTTTGAGGGCACCGAGCTGCTGTTCGCGCCCCATGCCGGGGTGATCAGTTACCTGCGTAAAGCGGGCGACTGGGTAGAAACCGGCGACGAGATTTTTGAAGTGATTGACCCCCTGACTGACCGCGTAAGCACTATTTGCGCGGGCACCTCGGGGGTGTTGTTTGCCGTTGAACGGCTACGTTATGCCCAAGCGGGTTTCTGGCTGGCCAAGGTGGCGGGGCGCGAAGCGCTGCGTCACGGGCGCTTGCTCAACGACTGACCACCTGTTTTTGTGAGAACCGACCGCATGTACAAGCTTGAAGTCCAAGACCTGCATAAACGCTATGGCAGTCATGAAGTGCTCAAAGGTGTGTCCCTGGCCGCCGCCGCCGGTGATGTGATCAGCATCATCGGTTCCAGCGGTTCGGGCAAAAGTACCTTTTTGCGCTGCGTCAACCTGCTGGAGCAGCCCCACGCCGGCAAGATTCTGCTCAATAACGAAGAGCTGAAACTGGTGGCCAGCAAGGACGGCGCCATGAAGGCCGCCGACCCCAAGCAACTGCAACGTATGCGTTCACGCCTGTCCATGGTGTTCCAGCATTTCAACCTGTGGTCGCACATGACCGCGATTGAAAACGTGATGGAAGCCCCGGTGCACGTGTTGGGCATATCGAAGAAAGAGGCCCGTGAAAAGGCCGAGCATTACCTGGCCAAAGTTGGCGTGGGCCATCGTAAGGATGCGTTCCCGGGCCACATGTCCGGTGGCGAGCAGCAGCGCGTAGCGATTGCTCGTGCGCTGGCGATGGAACCTGAGGTGATGCTGTTCGACGAACCTACTTCGGCGCTGGATCCGGAGTTGGTGGGCGAAGTGCTCAAGGTCATGCAGGACCTGGCCCAGGAAGGCCGCACCATGGTGGTGGTGACCCACGAAATGGGCTTTGCCCGGGAAGTGTCGAACCAGTTGGTGTTTTTGCACAAAGGCATTGTTGAAGAGCGTGGCAATCCGAGGGAAGTGCTGGTGAACCCGCAGTCCGAGCGCCTTCAGCAATTCCTGTCCGGCAGCTTGAAATAGTCAAGGTTGCCACCCATCCCCTGTAGGAGCGAGCTTGCTCGCGAAGATCGTCAACGATAACGCGGGAAGCCTGATACCCCGTGGCGTTCTCAGGTTTTTCGCGAGCAAGCTCGCTCCTACAGGAGGGCAGGGCTTCATTGTTTTTGAGATTTGTGTTGGTTTACGGGCTAGCATTGGCCCACAGCTTCTTTCACCGTTTTCGCTCCGGATAGCACTCCATGACCGCCCACAAAATTGGTTTCCTGATTTGGCCCAGCACAAAAGCACTCACGCTTGCGCTGGCTGAGGAGGCCTTGCGCGTTGCTCAGCGGGTGCATCCGGATGTGGTCTACGAATTGTCGTTTCTGCAGGCCGAGCCGCAAACCGAGGGGGCCTGGCAACTGCCGGGCGAGCCGTGGGCCGGCAAGCTGGAAGGTTTTCAGAAACTGTTCCTGCTGGCGGATGAGCCGCCTGCCGCCATCGCCTCGCAGCTCAGCACAGCGCTCAAGCAGCTGGTTCGGGCTGGTTGCGTGATCGGCGGGTTATCGGCGGGCGTGTACCCATTGGCCCAGCTTGGTTTGCTGGATGGTTATCGTGCTGCCGTGCATTGGCGCTGGCAGGACGATTTCGCCGAGCGTTTCCCCAAGGTCATCGCCACCAGCCACCTGTTTGACTGGGACCGTGATCGCCTGACCGCTTGCGGCGGCATGTCGGTACTTGACCTGCTGTTGGCGGTACTGGCCCGTGACCATGGCGCCGAGTTGGCCGGTGCCGTGTCTGAAGAATTGGTGGTGGAGCGCATCCGTGAGGGCGGCGAGCGCCAGCGCATTCCGTTGCAAAACCGCCTGGGCTCCAGCCATCCGAAGCTGACCCAGGCGGTGTTGTTGATGGAAGCCAATATTGAAGAGCCGCTGACCACCGATGAAATTGCCCAGCACGTGTGCGTGTCACGACGACAGCTGGAGCGCATCTTCAAGCAGTACCTTAACCGCGTTCCCAGCCAGTATTACCTGGAACTGCGCCTGAACAAGGCGCGCCAGATGTTGATGCAAACCAGCAAGTCGATCATCCAGATCGGCCTGTCGTGCGGCTTCTCCTCGGGGCCGCATTTCTCCAGCGCCTACCGTAACTTCTTCGGCGCTACTCCCCGTGAAGACCGCAACCAACGGCGCAGCAGCAGCCCGTTCGAGTTGTCGTCGGTGCCCTCCGAGCGCGGTTGAGCGGCGGGCTATTCATCGCCCTCTGTGTCGGGTCCACCGCTGACGGAGTCCTGGTTGGGATTGATCGGCGGGGGTTGTAAAGCTTCCGGTACATCGAAACTTACCGCCGTGCGGTTGTAATAACTGCGCAGCATGGCGATCGCCGCGGGCGAGAACGGGTTGCCGCTGAGGTCGAAGCCCTGGGCTCTGTCTGCATCCATCTCAAGGAGGTCGCTGGGCAGCTCGCTAATCTGGTTGTTGCGCAAGCTCACTTGATCAAGCGATGGCAGGTTGAATATTCCGTTCGGCACTTGCGTGAGGCCGGCTTCTTCGATCATCAAACCTGTCAGTCCCGACATTTTGCTGATGTCGGGCGCGACGCCCAGCGGGTTATGACTCAGGTCCAGGTACTCAAGGTTCTGCAGGTCGCTCAGGGCGTCGGCGCTGGTGGTGGTCAAGCGAATATGGCTGTTTGCAAGGCTCAGTGACTTGAGTTTGGGTAGATTGAACACGGCGCCAGGAATGTCGTTCAAGGCATAGCGGTAGATCAGCAGGCTTTCCAGGTTGGGAAAGTGCTCGAGAAATCCCTGGGGAATCGACGTAGTTTCCTCTGCTCTCAATTCCAGCTTCGAAATGTGCTCGAAATCGATATTCAATGACGGTAGATCGCCTAGCGGCGCCAGCGTCACTTCCATTTCGTGGGAGGCGGCAGGCGGCTCTTGATCGGAGTCCAGAGCGGTTTCCCTTCGCCAAGCTGCTTCCAGCACTGTTTTGAGTTCGTCTCGCACCAACTGCTGCTGAGCCTGCGCTTGCTCGTCCAGTGGTGCCCTCGTAAGCGGATGCTGTGCCGGCACACTCACTATCCATTCCTGCAAATCGGCTTGAAGACGCTCGTAGTCCGCTTTCAAGCGCACCAAGTGTGCCATTGAGTCCTCCAGGCCGCCGGGCAGCCTGAAGATGAAGTTATTCGCCTGGTCGACGCTGTACTTGGGGTAAAGCGCTTGCACCATAAGCCTCTGCGCGGGGTTGGCATCAGCACCAAAATGTTCGCCGGTTATCTGGCAATAGGCTTTGATCCTCTGCAGCGTGGCGCGTGAGAACCCGTTGCCTGACAGGTTAAAGGCTTTGGCGGCATTGCCTGGCAGCTGGAAGATCAAATCAGGCAGCCGACTCAAATAGTTGTTGCTCAGATCGGCGCTGACTAGTTGGGGGCGATTGAGCAAGTTCTCGGGAAACAGGGAGATATGGGTTCCGCTCAGGTTCAGCGTCTGTAGTTCAGGCATGTGCCCGAGGTTGGGAGACCGTGACAGCTGATTGTTGTTGGACAGGTCCAGGCTTTTGAGTCCTGTGAATGGATCAAGGTCTGCGCGGTTTTGCAGGGTCAGGTTGCAGTTGCGCAGCGTCAGTCTGTCAAGGTGAGAAAGTGCGATGACCTCGGGAGGAATTGTGTTGAGGGCAACGTCGCTCAGATGCAACGTACGTAGGTTGGGGAAGTGGGTGAGGAAACCTGGCGCTCCCCGGGTAGTGGGGTAACCCTTTAGCGTCAAACTGGAAATGTGATCGAAGTTTGCATTGAGTACAGGCAGTTCGCCGTGAATGGGGTAGCCAAGGTTCAGTGTGCGTCCGATTGCGTGGTCAGTATCGATCGGCGTTTCATGGCGCCAGCCGCGGAGCAGTTCTTGTGTCCATATCCAGCGGTGCAGTTCCGCTTCGGCGACGGTGGAAGGGGGTAGCGGGGCATCGGTGTTGAGAGAGGCCTGCAAGAGGCTCGAGCGCCAGGCCATCAGATCGGTTTTCAGTCGTAAAAGCTCGTTTTTCAGGTAGCGGAGCGTCTGTAAGGGAGTGCTGGGATAGCTGTTCAAAATGTCCAGTGTCTGAGCCAGCTCTTGCGGGCTCAGGCCAGGGTACAGCTCGTGTAACAACGCCAATTCGGGGGTGTTACCGGCCTCTGGCGGTGTGGCGGGGTAGCCTTCCATGCCGCCGGGTAGGCGCATCAGCCTGGGGTCGTAGGCAGGTTTGCGCACTGGATCCTGGGCCAACAACGCGCCGAGCGCTTCACGTGTCAGGGGGCGCTGGCTCAAGGTTTGCCGCAACAACGGACCCTGGCCGATATGAATGCCCAGCGCATCGCGCTGAGTGTCAGGCAGGGCCTGCAGGACGGCAGTGTAAAAATCCGTTTCGGCAAGCACCATGCCTTTTTCGTCTTCGGGGATGTACTCGCCTTCGATGGTACGCACCAGGGTGCGTTTGATCGGTGCTTCAGGAGCGCCGATTGCATCGTGCAGCTTGCCGGTTTGCTTGAAATCGCGCACTTCCAGGCGCACAGACGGCGACCAGCCCGGCAGGTTTTCCAGCGAGTGCAGGGCGAGGCGGTGGGTGTCGCTGTTTTCCAGAGTGGTCATGTACAGCCCTTCATGCGCCCGGCTGATTCGAACGTGATGAGCGGCCCAGCGTGCTCGCTCAAGTACCGGTGCGGGTACCTTGCCTTGGTCGATGTCCAGCAACTGCTGGCCGGTGGAGCAGCGTAATACGTCTTCGGCGGCGCTCGTTGGCAGGCCGGGCGCGGCGTCGATGATGGTTTGCAGGCGTGCGTCAGCGGTTATCTCCAGCCCGCGATAACGCGAGTCGAACAGCGAGGCGCGGCTTTTCTGAGCTGCGCGTGCCAGTTGTTTGCGCAGTTTGGCGGTGCGCGCAGGCAGGGTGGGCGTGGGGCCGAATGGCTCTTCAAGCAAGGTTTTGCGTTCCGACTCGTTCAAGGTTTCCAGCACGATCGTCAGCAAATCGCCGTTGTTCATCTGGGCTTCGTGTATCTGTGCCACGGCGGCGTTTTTATGGCCTTTGTGCTCCCAGACGGTTTCACCTTTGGCGTTGAGAAACCGCAGGGTCTTGGATTCGGGCCATAGGCCCGTCTGGCTCAGCAGCCACAGTTGCGTTTGGGTATCAGCCTTCTGATACATCGCAGGGTCATCGCTGTTCATTTGGTCGATGAAAGTTTGCAGCTGCTCATCGATCCGGATGCGCTTGAGTGTGTCGGCCAACAGCGGCGGTGGCGGTTGGTGGTCCATGTACAGTTTGCGCAGGGCGTCATCATTGGTCTCGCTGATGCGACTGGCTCTTTCAAGACCCGCTTCGCTGATACCTTCGGCAGATGGGCCGAGCCGGCGCAGCAAGGTGGTGCGATTCCAGGTCAACGGGCGATCCACGGGCGTCAACCAGGCGCCCTTGCCATTGCTCAGTACGCGTGGGCGGTAAGCGTGGGGGCGCGTAGGGTGTTCAAGGCTAGCGTTGCCCGAGGGTTGTTTGATGGAGAAAAATTGCCCGTCCAGCGCCAGGATCTGCTTTTGTTGATGGGCATGTAATCCCTGCGGGCCGGGGCGCGACCCTGGAACCAGTTGAATGTCGTGGGCGTAGGGCGCCAGGTCGGGGTTCCACAGACGGGTTTTACGGTCGGTGGTCACCGGAGTGAGTCTGTCAAAGAAGTCCCATAGCGCCTTCGGTAGCGTCTGTCGCAACAGGTTTTCGGCTATCGGTGCGCCGACCGCGAACATCCCCAGTTGGACCATTTGCTCAAGGATTGACATCAGGTGCCCGAATGCCTGGCGCTTGAGCCCTTCGGCCCAGTCGAGCACGCCTTCGAACACATCGTCGAGCAGTTGATAGGCGGTATAGCCGAGCATCAGTAAGCCCAGCGGCGGAACAAAGGGTGTTGCGATGAAGGCGGCGATTTCGAGAATGGCTTCACCGATTTTCTGCACAACCTCCCAGTGCCGCCAGCGAGCATTTCTGTCAGCGTCGGCGGTGGGAATGGCCGTTACGCGAGCATCGTTGAGCAACTTATCAAGCTTGTTCTCATACAGGTGCTCGTACAGGTCGTTGGTGATTTTCGTCGCATAGAATTGCAGGTTGGTTTTGGCCACGGGTTCGTCACGCCAGACAGGGCGGGGGTCGCCCGAAACATGCTCGTGCCAGACGACCTGTGATAAGCGGCTGTTGAGATCGGCAAAGAAGTAGCCACGCTGTTCATGCCTGACGAAACGGCTGAAAAACGCCTGATAGTCGGCGCTGCGCAGTTTGTTCGCCAGGTCCTGCATGAAAGCCTGACCGTTGGCGTAATACTTGAGCGGCGATTGCGGGTCGCCCGGAATGTAGGCCACCATCGGGACGGCGCTGCGATTGGACTCCAGGTCGGCGGCGAACAGCACGATGCCGGTCAAGGGGGCGTTCATCAGGCTAAGGTCATGGCACAGCAACGGCCTGCCGTTCAGGTCGCCGATCAGGTTTTTGAGAAAGCTGCGAAGTGCATTGAACGCTTGGGGCGATACATCTTTTTTCAGCTGCGCCATATGCAAGCTGGCTTGGGCGTCGGCTTTCAGGCTGTTGATGACCTTTTGGCGCAGTTGAGCCTTGATCGCCGCGTCATTGAAGCCCAAAAGGTTCTTGAGGTAGCGCTGGTATTGCTTGCCGACATCCAGCGTGCGGCATAACCCAATGAATTGCGCGATGCTGATTTTCTCGCGTAATTGGGGCAGCGTGTTGAATTGCCCGGTGGCGGAGGGCTGAGTAATGAATGTCGACTCTGGGGCATATGCCGTCGGCTTGCTTTCGTCCGCATCAAAGTTGTGCAATGCCGCCTCCACCAGTGAAACGGTCCAGGTTTTGGCGCCAGTTTCTATGGGAAGCAGCGGTGTGGTCTGTGGGATATACAAGCGCAGGTAAATAGCGCTGACGTCGCAGTCGGCGTCGTACTGCTGCTTGAGTGCCTGCTGCAGCAAGGGGGCGGCAAATGCCTGCGGGGATTGGAGCATGGATAGGGCGCTGTCGACTTGGTTTTGTGCCTTCCAACTGTTCTCCAGGGCCTTCTTGGCGGGAGCTTGCTGTGTGCGGTTGGCATCGCCATACCAATCGGCGAATTCAATTGGGCTGTTTTTCAGGGCCTGACGCCGGGCACTTGAGGCGTTCCCTAGCCATTTCGGTAGGCGGGGGTTGACCTCGGCGGGCACTACGGCTGCGACTTGTGCGAGGTGTTGGGAGAGCGAGGTCTGAGTTGGGGTGGGCATGGGCTGGATCTTCATTGAGTTGAGGCAGCGACATCACACCAACTTTGATGCAGGGCGGGAGCATATATAGTGATGCCCGCAAAGAAACCTGCAGATCTTGCGCTTGCCTCCCTTGCTTATGAGGCCGTGCTGCCCGGAACTCAGGTAGGCGCAGTTAGATCGTCAGGGCGCGCCAACCCTTTCGCTGCATGATCCTGACGTAAACCTGCCGCAGCGTTTAAACTGCGCCATTGCGACGCTATTTGTCGCATTGGCGTAAACCCGCGAAAAACACGGGTTGGCGCTATAAGAAGTTGTCGCTTGGCGACAAGGCCCCACTGAAAACTGTCCTTACAATCCCTGCATCGCCCGCCAGTTCCAGGCAGGCGTTCCTCTTCAGGAGACTCCGATGTCCGTTGAGCAAGCCCCGGTGCAACGTGCCGATTTCGACCAGGTGATGGTGCCCAACTACGCACCTGCTGCCTTTATTCCTGTGCGTGGCCAAGGTTCGCGCGTCTGGGACCAGGCCGGTCGCGAGCTGATCGACTTTGCCGGCGGCATCGCGGTTAACGTTCTGGGCCACGCCCATCCGGCACTGGTCGGTGCTTTGACCGAACAGGCCAACAAACTCTGGCACGTCTCCAACGTGTTCACCAATGAGCCGGCGCTGCGCCTGGCCCACAAGCTGATCGACGCCACCTTTGCCGAGCGCGTGTTCTTCTGCAACTCCGGCGCCGAAGCCAACGAGGCCGCCTTCAAGCTGGCCCGTCGCGTGGCGTTCGACCGTTTTGGCAGCGAGAAGTACGAGATCATCGCCGCGCTGAACAGCTTCCATGGCCGTACCCTGTTCACCGTCAACGTCGGTGGCCAGTCGAAGTACTCCGATGGTTTCGGGCCTAAAATCACCGGCATCACCCACGTTCCTTATAACGACCTGGCTGCGCTGAAAGCGGCGGTGACCGATAAGACCTGCGCCGTGGTTCTGGAACCGATCCAGGGCGAAGGCGGCGTACTGCCAGCCGAACTGGCTTACCTGCAAGGCGCCCGCGAACTGTGCGACACCCACGATGCGCTGCTGGTATTCGACGAAGTGCAAACCGGCATGGGCCGCAGCGGCCACCTGTTTGCCTACCAGCATTACGGCGTGACGCCGGACATCCTCACCAGCGCCAAGAGCCTGGGCGGCGGCTTCCCGATTGCGGCGATGCTCACCCGTGAAGACTTGGCCAAGCACTTGGTGGTCGGCACCCACGGCACCACCTACGGCGGCAACCCGCTGGCGTGCGCGGTAGCGGAAGCGGTGATCGACGTGATCAACACCCCAGAAGTGCTGGCGGGTGTGAATGCCAAGCACGACCTGTTCAAGGCGCGCCTGGAGCAGATCGGCAAGCAGTACGGCATCTTCACCCAAGTGCGTGGCATGGGCTTGTTGATCGGTTGCGTACTCAGCGATGCCTTCAAAGGCAAGGCTAAGGACGTGTTCAACGCGGCCGAGAAAGAAAACCTGATGATCCTGCAAGCCGGCCCCGACGTGGTGCGTTTTGCGCCGAGCCTGGTGGTGGAAGAGGCGGACATCAACGAAGGCCTGGATCGTTTTGAGCGTGCTGTGAAGACGTTGACGCAAGCCTGATAGCGACACATTTTATTGGCCGGACCTGAACACATGTGGGAGCTGGCTTGCCTGCGATAGCATCACCTCGGTGACATTGATATACCGAGTTGCCTGTATCGCAGGCAAGCCAGCTCCCACATGGATCTGCTGACACATTGAGACCGATGTGTATCCAGGGCCTGTGTCCGGCATTTTTTCCTCTGTGAGTTTTCGAGTTAAGGAGTGACACCATGCTGGTGATGCGCCCCGCGCAAATGGCTGATCTGGGCGAGGTACAGCGTCTGGCTGCGGACAGCCCGATTGGTGTCACCTCCTTGCCGGATGATGTGGAACGCTTGAGCGACAAGATCGCGGCCAGCGAAGCTTCTTTTGCGGCCGAGGTGAGTTTCAACGGTGAAGAGAGCTATTTCTTCGTGCTGGAAGACACCGAGACCGGCAAGCTCGCCGGCTGCTCGGCCATCGTGGCCTCGGCCGGTTACTCCGAGCCGTTCTATAGCTTTCGTAACGAGACCTTCGTACACGCCTCCCGCGAGCTGAAGATCCACAACAAGATCCACGTGCTTTCCCAGTGCCACGACCTTACCGGCAACAGCCTGCTCACCAGTTTCTACGTGAAGCCTGCGCTGGTCGGTTCGCCGTGGTCGGAACTCAATTCCCGTGGCCGACTGCTGTTTGTCGCCAGCCATCCCGAGCGCTTTGCCGACTCGGTGGTGACCGAGATTGTCGGCTACAGCGACGAGAACGGTGACTCGCCGTTCTGGGATGCCATTGGCCGCAATTTCTTCGACCTCAACTACGCCGCCGCCGAGCGCCTGTGCGGGCTGAAAAGCCGTACCTTCCTCGCCGAGCTGATGCCGCACTATCCGATCTACGTGCCGCTGCTGCCGGACGAAGCGCAAGAAGCCATGGGCCAGGTGCACCCGCGTGCGCAAATCACCTTCGACATCCTCATGCGTGAAGGTTTCGAAACTGACCATTACATCGACATCTTCGACGGTGGCCCGACGCTGCACGCCCGGGTCTCGGGCATTCGCTCGATTGCCCAGAGCCGCGTGGTGCCAGTGAAAATCGGTGAGATGGTCAAGGGGGTTGGCCGCCAGTACCTGGTGAGCAACGCGCAGTTGCAGGATTACCGTGCGGTGATGCTGGAGCTGGACTACGCGCCCGGCAAACCAGTGACCCTGGACCTGGCGGCAGCCGAAGCGCTGGGTGTTGGCGAAGGCGCCAGTGTGCGCCTGGTTGCGGTTTAAAAAGAGAGTTTCGCGGGTGGCTGACAACAGCGGCCCGTTCGAGGAGATAGCATGATCGTTCGTCCCGTACGCAGCAGCGATTTACCGGCCCTGATAGACCTGGCGCGCAGCACTGGCACCGGCCTCACCACCTTGCCGGCCAACGAAGAGCGCCTGACCCACCGGGTGGGCTGGGCGGAAAAAACCTTTCGCGGCGAAGCCGGGCGCGGCGATGCCGACTACCTGTTCGTGCTGGAAAACGACGAAGGCCGCGTGGTGGGAATCTCCGCCATCGCTGGCGCCGTTGGCCTGCGCGAGCCGTGGTACAACTTCCGGGTTGGGCTGACTGTCAGCGCTTCCCAGGAACTGAATATCTACCGTGAGATACCGACGCTGTTCCTGGCCAACGACCTCACCGGTAATTCCGAATTGTGCTCGTTGTTTTTGCATGCCGATTACCGCAACGGCCTCAACGGTCGCATGCTGGCCAAGGCGCGCATGTTGTTTATCGCCGAGTTCCCGCAACTGTTCGGCAACAAGATCATTGCCGAGATGCGCGGTGTGTCCAACGACGCCGGGCGTTCGCCGTTCTGGGAAAGCCTGGGCCGGCACTTCTTCAAGATGGAGTTCAGCCAGGCCGACTACCTCACGGGCGTAGGCAACAAGGCGTTTATCGCCGAGCTGATGCCCAAGTTCCCGCTGTACAGCTGCTTTCTCTCCGAAGACGCGCGCAATGTAATCGGCAAGGTCCACCCGGACACCGAGCCGGCGCTGAGCATGCTCAAGAGCGAAGGCTTCAGCTACCAGGGCTATGTGGATATTTTCGACGCCGGCCCGGCGGTGGAATGTGAAACCAGCAAGATCCGTGCGGTGCGCGACAGCCAGTCACTGGTGTTGGCCATCGGCACGCCGGGGGACGATGCCACGCCGTTCCTGATCCATAACCGCAAGCGCGAGGAATGCCGTATCACCGCCGCTCCGGCCCGTCTGGCGGCAGGTACGCTGGTGGTCGATCCACAGACCGCCAAGCGCCTGCAACTGGTGGTGGGTGATCAAGTGCGTGCTGTTGCGTTGTCTGCTGCTCGGGAGTCCAAATAATGAATTCGCTGTATATCGCAGGTAGCTGGCTGGCTGGCCAGGGTGAGCTGTTTGAATCGCGCAACCCGGTGACTCAGCAAGTGCTGTGGGCTGGCAATGGTGCCAGTGCCGAACAGGTCGAATCCGCCGTGCAGGCTGCGCGCCAGGCATTCCCGGCATGGGCCAAGCGCCCGCTCGAAGAACGCATCAGCGTGCTGGAAACCTTCGCCGCCACGCTTAAAAGCCGTGCC
Organism: Pseudomonas sp. MF6767; assembly: GCF_016405475.1. NCBI lineage: Bacteria > Pseudomonadati > Pseudomonadota > Gammaproteobacteria > Pseudomonadales > Pseudomonadaceae > Pseudomonas > Pseudomonas sp. MF6767. Next base: position 230,815 of record NZ_JAEKCY010000008.1, read on the forward strand.
GATGAAATCGCCCGCTGCATTGGCGAAGAAACCGGCAAGCCACTGTGGGAGTCGGCCACTGAAGTCACCAGCATGGCCAACAAGATTGCGATCTCGGTGCAAAGCTACCACGAGCGTACCGGCGAGAAGAGCGGCCCCCTGGGCGACGCCACCGCTGTGTTGCGCCATAAACCCCACGGTGTGGTGGCGGTGTTCGGCCCTTACAACTTCCCTGGGCACTTGCCCAATGGGCACATCGTCCCGGCGTTGCTGGCGGGCAATACCGTGCTGTTCAAGCCGAGCGAGCTGACCCCCAAGGTCGCTGAGCTGACCGTACAGTGCTGGATCGAAGCCGGTTTGCCGGCGGGCGTGCTGAACCTGCTGCAAGGCGCGCGGGAAACCGGCATCGCCCTGGCGGCCAACCCAGGCATCGACGGCCTGTTCTTTACCGGCTCCAGCCGCACCGGCAATCACTTGCACCAGCAATTCTCAGGGCGGCCCGACAAGATCCTGGCCCTGGAAATGGGCGGTAATAACCCGCTGGTCGTGGACGAAGTCGCCGACGTGGATGCGGCGGTGTACACCATCATCCAGTCGGCGTTTATCTCGGCGGGCCAGCGTTGCACCTGCGCGCGCCGCTTGCTGGTGCCGCAAGGTGCCTGGGGCGATGCCTTGCTGGCGCGCCTGGTGGCGGTGAGTGCGAGCATTGAAGTGGGCGCTTTCGATCAGCAACCGGCGCCGTTCATGGGGTCGGTGATCTCCCTGGCTGCGGCCAGAGCCTTGATGCAAGCCCAGGAACTGATGTTGGCCAATGGCGCCGTGGCACTGCTGGAAATGACCCAGCCTCAGGCTCAGGCCGCATTGTTGACCCCTGGAATCATCGACGTAACCGGGGTGACGGAACGTGAAGACGAAGAGCTGTTCGGCCCGCTGCTGCAGGTGATCCGCTATGCGGATTTTGCCGGTGCCATCGCTGAGGCCAACAACACCCAGTACGGCCTGGCCGCTGGCCTGTTGTCGGACTCCGAAGCGCGTTACCAGCAGTTCTGGCTGGAAAGCCGCGCCGGTATCGTCAACTGGAACAAGCAGTTGACCGGCGCTGCCAGTACCGCGCCGTTCGGTGGTGTCGGGGCGTCGGGCAATCATCGCGCCAGTGCCTATTACGCGGCGGATTATTGCGCGTACCCGGTGGCGTCGTTGGAAACGCCAAGCCTGATAGTCCCGGCAACGCTCACGCCAGGTATAACGCTGATCTAAATGTGGGAGCGGGCTTGCTCGCGAATGCGGTGTTTCATTCAACATTTGAAGTGACTGAACCACCGCTTTCGCGAGCAAGCCCGCTCCCACAATGGATCTGTGGTGTATTCAAGTGATTTGATGCCTATAAAAACAGATGTTTGTGGAGCCTCGCCGATGAAATCCTGTGAAGTCAATTTTGACGGTCTAGTGGGGCCGACCCATAACTACGGCGGTTTGTCATTCGGCAACGTCGCGTCCCAAAGCAACAGCCAGCAGTCTTCCAACCCGAAGGAAGCGGCGTTGCAGGGCCTGCAGAAAATGAAAGCCCTGATGGACATGGGCTTTGTGCAAGGTGTATTGGCGCCCCAGGAGCGCCCGGATGTAGCCGCCTTGCGCAGCTTGGGTTTCAGCGGCACCGACGCTCAGGTGATCGAGCAGGCTGCCAGGCAGGCCATGCCTTTGCTGGTAGCGAGCTGCTCGGCATCCAGCATGTGGGTAGCCAACGCCGCCACCGTCAGCCCAAGTGCCGACACCGCAGACGGTCGTGTGCATTTCACCGCTGCCAACCTCAATTGCAAATACCACCGCAGCATCGAGCACCCCACCACCAGCCGAGTGCTGGGGGCGATGTTCTCCGATGGCAAGCATTTCGCTCACCACGCCGCCTTGCCGGCCGTGGCGCAATTTGGCGATGAAGGCGCGGCCAACCACACGCGTTTCTGTCGTGAGTACGGCGAGGCGGGCGTCGAGTTTTTCGTCTTCGGCCGTAGTGCTTTCGACCCCCGTTACCCGGCCCCGCAGAAGTACCCGGCGCGCCAGACCCTCGAAGCCTCCCAGGCCGTTGCGCGCCTGCATGGCTTGAAGGAGCACGGTGTGGTCTACGCCCAGCAGAACCCTGCGGTGATCGATGCCGGTGTGTTCCACAACGATGTGATCGCGGTGGGCAACGGCGAGGTGCTGTTCTATCACGAGGATGCGTTCCTCAACACCGAACAGATGCTTGCCGAGCTGCACGGCAAGTTGGGCAAGTTGGGCGGCAACTTCCAGTCGGTGTGTGTGCCTCGCGCGTTGGTCAGTGTCGAGGACGCGGTGCGTTCCTACCTGTTCAACAGCCAGTTGCTGACTCGTCCTGACGGTTCGATGCTGCTGATCGTGCCGGAAGAGTGCCGCGCCAATGAGCGCGTGTGGCAGTACCTGCAAGGCCTGACCGCTTCCGGCGGGCTGATTCGCGAGGTCAAGGTCTTCGACCTCAAGCAAAGCATGCAGAATGGCGGTGGGCCGGCGTGCCTGCGCCTGCGTGTGGCGTTGAACGAAACCGAGCTGGCGGCCGTGAACCCAGGGGTTATCATGACTGCGCCGTTGTACGAAACCCTGACCCAATGGGTGGGCAAGCACTACCGTGACAGCCTGCGCGAAACCGACCTGGCTGACCCGCAGTTGCTGCTTGAGTGCCGGACGGCACTGGATGAACTGACGCAGATCCTTAAACTGGGCTCGGTTTATCCTTTCCAGATCAATTAATGCCACACGGCTGAGATATTTTATTTATGACCGACACCCTGAAACTCATCCTTGAAGACACCGACGGCACCCAGCTGGAAACCTCCTGCACCCGCGTCGCCGTGGTCTGGCAGGGCAAGGAGATCTGGATCCAGCACGATGGCCGCGGCCAACTGCTGATTGGCGTAGACGTAGAGGAGGGCGACGCCGAGTACGCCAACCTGCTGATGCGCCCATTGGCCACCAACCTGATGAGCCTGCAGCTGGAAATGGAACCGGCCGACGTTGAAGGTGACGACGACGATCACGTCCATGGCCCAGGCTGCAACCACTAAGGAAGCTGCTTATGCTCGCCCTCGGCAAACTGCTTGAACTGACCCTCGCCGGTCGTGAACCGGCGCAAAAAATTCAACTGACTGTCGACGGCGTGCAGATGCGCTGGCTCAGCGAAGGCGCGCTTGAAGTGCGTCCTCCTGAAGCTCTGGACAACGGCAGCGACTTGCTGCTGTCGTCCGGCATCCATGGCAACGAAACCGCGCCGATCGAATTGCTCGACCGCCTGTTGCATGGCATTGCCCGCGGGGAGATCAAACCCCGCACCCGTATTCTGTTCCTGTTCGGTAATACCGAGGCCATGCGCCGCGGTGAGCGTTACCTCGAGCTGGACGTCAACCGGCTGTTCAATGGCCGTCATGAACAAAACATCGGCCCCGAAGCCATGCGCGCCGCCGAGCTTGAGCAATTGGCCCGCAGCTTTTTCAGCCTGCCTGGCCGCTCGCGCCTGCATTACGACCTGCATACCGCGATTCGTGGTTCAAAAATCGAGCAGTTCGCGTTGTACCCGTGGAAGGAAGACCGACAGCATTCGCGCCGTGAGCTGGAGCGCTTGAACGCGGCCGGCATGCAGGCGGTGCTGCTGCAGAACAAAACCTCGATTACCTTCACCGCCTTTACCTACGAGCAACTCGGCGCCGAGGCTTTCACCCTGGAGTTGGGCAAGGCGCGCCCGTTCGGGCAGAACGACGGTGTGGACGTGTCGCGCCTGGAGGCGCGTCTGAAGCAGATCATCGAGGGCAACGAGCCTGAGACCGGCAACCTCGACGGCCTGAAGCTCTTCGCCGTTGCACGGGAAGTGATCAAGCACAGCGACGCCTTCCTGCTGCACCTGCCCGCAGATGTGGAAAACTTTTCGGAATTGGAAAAGGGCTACCTGCTGGCCGAAGACGTGGCCAAGACCCGCTGGGTGATCGAGGAGGAGGGCGCCCGCATCATCTTCCCCAACCCAAAGGTGAAGAACGGCTTGCGCGCCGGGATATTGATCGTGCCCACCACCGATGCCGGCCTGGCCTGAGAGCCAAGTCTGGCTCAGTCCAATGTGGGAGCTGGCTCGCCTGCGATAGCATCACCTGGGTATCACTGATACACCCCAGGTGTCTGCATCGCAGGCAAGCCAGCTCCCACACTGGTTTGCGGTGAGGCTTGGATTTAGACCGCTACCGCACGCGGCTCGCTACGACGGATCGCCCGCACTTTGTGCAGGGTATCGGCGCAGGTACGCGCAGCTTCCTGACCCTTGTGCACGAAGTGCTCATAGAAGAACGTGGTGTGCTCGCTGCCGGCATGGAAGTGGTGCGGCGTCAGGGACACCGAGAACACCGGCACTTCAGTTTCCAACTGCACCTGCATCAGGCCGCTGACCACTGATTGCGCGACGAATTCGTGACGGTAGATGCCACCGTCCACCACCAGCGCGGCAGCGACGATCCCGGCGTAACGGCCGGTCTTGGCCAGCAACTTGGCGTGTAGGGGCATTTCAAAGGCGCCGCCGACTTCGAAGAAGTCGATGTCCGATTCCTGATAACCCTGGGCGATCATTTCGGCGAGGAAGCCTTTGCGCGACTGGTCGACAATATCCTTGTGCCAGCAGGCCTGGATAAACGCGACGCGCTCGCCGTGATGGTTTTTGCTTTTGCTGTCGATTGCGGTGGGTTGCATGTTCTGACTCCTGTTTAAGAAAAAAACAGGGCGTTATGAATCGAATGGGATTTAAGGGTACGCATGCGCAAACAGGCGCGCGGCCCTTAGGTGCCAATCCCGTTCTCTCTTCATCCGGACTATGACCGTCGGCCCCGGGATCACACCGGGTCTGCTGACCTTGTCGCCGTCCTGCCTGAGCAGTTCAAGGCGCCAAGCGCTCGCGGGCTATGCACATTGCGTGCAATTACCGCCGGTGGGGAATTGCACCCCGCCCTGAGAACGTTGCCGCCAGAACCCTGGCGGCGGAGAGTTTTTAACATGGTTTTTCGAAAACTGCACGGCTGCCGTCTCGATAACTTATATCGGTTTGATTGGTTGGTATTCGAATGAATGCAATAGGGGCTTGATATTCCGTGGCTTTGCCCGCAGTAATCACACACAAAAGGACTTATCCACTCCGTTAGAGGCCCCCTTCATGACCGTGATCGACCTGCGCAGCGACACCGTGACCCAACCTACCCCCGGCATGCTCGACGCAATGGCCAGCGCCGTCAGCGGCGATGATGTTTATGGTGAAGACCCCAGCGTTAACCGCTTGGAGGCCGAGTTGGCCAAGCGCCTGGGCTTTGCCGCGGCGCTGTTCGTACCCACCGGCACCATGAGCAACCTCCTGGCGTTGATGGCTCACTGTGAGCGCGGCGAGGAATACATCGTCGGCCAGCAGGCCCACACCTACAAATACGAAGGTGGCGGTGCGGCGGTGCTGGGGTCGATCCAGCCGCAGCCCCTGGAGGTTCAAGCTGATGGCTCCCTTGATCTGAACCAGGTGCTTGCAGCCATCAAGCCCGACGACTTCCACTTCGCGCGCACGCGCCTGCTGGCGCTGGAAAACACCATGCAGGGCAAAGTGCTGCCGCTGGATTATCTGGCCAAGGCCCGGGCATTTACCCACGAGCACGGCCTGGCCCTGCACCTGGATGGCGCCCGCCTTTACAACGCAGCAGTCAAGCTGGGGGTGGATGCGAGAGAAATCGCCCAGCACTTCGATTCGGTGTCGGTGTGCCTGTCCAAGGGCCTCGGCGCGCCGGTCGGTTCGGTGCTGTGTGGCTCGGCGGCGCTGATCGCCAAGGCTCGGCGCTTGCGCAAGATGGTCGGCGGCGGCATGCGCCAGGCCGGCTCACTGGCGGCGGCGGGGTTGTATGCTCTGGATCATCAGGTGCAGCGCCTGGCTGACGACCATGCCAACGCGCAATGGCTGGGCGATGAGTTACGCAAGGCCGGCTACAGCGTCGAGCCGGTGCAGACCAATATGGTGTATGTGCAGGTAGGCGATCAGGCGCAGGCGCTGAAGGCCTTTGCGGCCGAGCGTGGGGTCAAGTTGAGTGCCGCGCCGCGCCTGCGCATGGTCACCCATCTGGACGTCAGCCGGGCGCAGATCGAGCAAGTGCTGCAGACATTCGTCGCGTTTTCGCAGAAATGACAGTGCAGGCCGTCTAATTGACTGTTTCTATCACATAAACACGCTGTACCACCGGCAAAGGGCCGATATAATGCGGCCCTTTGCCGTCGCTCCGTCTGATGATGTTGCGCACTGGCCTTTGGCCGCAGCCTCCGTGGAAGAACCTAATGAAAAGCGCAGAAATCCGTGAAGCCTTCCTTCGCTTCTTCGAAGAGCAAGGTCACACCCGTGTAGCCTCCAGCTCCTTGATCCCAGGCAATGACCCAACCCTGCTGTTCACTAACGCGGGGATGAACCAGTTCAAGGACTGCTTCCTGGGCCAGGAAAAGCGCGCCTACACCCGCGCTACCAGCAGCCAGAAGTGCGTACGCGCCGGCGGCAAGAACAGTGACCTGGAAAACGTCGGCTACACCGCTCGTCACCACACCTTTTTCGAGATGCTGGGTAACTTCAGCTTCGGCGACTATTTCAAGAAAGACGCGATCACGTTCGCCTGGACCTTCCTCACCGGCGTGCTGAAGCTGCCCAAGGAAAAGCTCTGGGTCACTGTGTACGCGACGGACGATGAAGCGTATGACATCTGGACCCAGGAAATCGGTGTACCTGCCGAGCGCATGATCCGTATCGGTGACAACAAAGGCGCGCCCTACGCGTCCGATAACTTCTGGACCATGGGCGATACCGGCCCGTGCGGCCCGTGCACCGAGATTTTCTACGATCACGGCGACGATATCTGGGGTGGCCCGCCAGGTTCGCCGGAAGAAGACGGCGACCGTTACATCGAGATCTGGAACAACGTGTTCATGCAGTTCAACCGCACCGCCGATGGCGTGTTGCATCCGCTGCCGGCACCGTCGGTGGACACCGGCATGGGCCTGGAGCGGATCAGTGCGGTGATGCAGCACGTTCACTCCAACTACGAAATCGACCTGTTCACCAACCTGCTGAGCGCCTCGGCGGCGGCCATTGGCTGCGCCAATGAAGGCCAGTCTTCGCTCAAGGTGGTGTCGGACCACATCCGTTCCTGCGGTTTTCTTATCGCCGACGGCGTGCTGCCGTCCAACGAAGGCCGTGGCTACGTGCTGCGTCGCATCATCCGTCGCGCGTGCCGCCACGGTAACAAGCTGGGCGCTACCGGCAGCTTCTTCTACAAGATCGTGGCCGCGCTGGTTGCCGAGATGGGCGATGCCTTCCCGGAACTCAAGCAACAGCAAAGCAACATCGAGCGGGTGCTCAAGGCTGAAGAGGAGCAATTCTCCAAGACCCTGGAGCATGGCCTGAAGATTCTGGAACAGGACCTGGCTGAGCTCAAAGGCACCGTGGTGCCGGGTGATGTGGTGTTCAAGTTGTACGACACCTATGGTTTCCCGATGGACCTGACTGCCGACATCGCCCGCGAGCGTGAGTTGACCGTCGACGAAGCCGGTTTCGAGCGTGAGATGGAAGCCCAGCGCGTGCGCGCACGTTCGGCCAGCTCCTTTGGCCTGGACTACAACACCCTGGTCAAGGTTGACGTACCGACCGAGTTCACCGGCTACAAGGCGACTGCGGGCTCGGCCAAGATCGTCGCCATCTATAAAGACGGCAAGTCGGTCGACGTGTTGAGCGAAGGTGAAGAGGCGGTTGTGGTACTGGACCAGACGCCTTTCTATGCCGAGTCGGGTGGCCAGATTGGCGATTGCGGTTTCCTGAGCTCGACATCCGGTCGTTTTGATGTGCGCGACACCACCAAGACCGGCGGGGCTTTCCTGCATCACGGTGTGCTGGTGCTGGGCAACTTGACCGTGGGCGCACCGGTAGACACCCAGGTGGATGCCGACGTACGGCATGCCACGGCGTTGAACCATTCGGCCACTCACTTGCTGCACGCCGCGCTGCGCCAGGTACTGGGCGAGCACGTGCAGCAAAAAGGTTCGTTGGTGGACAGCCAGCGCCTGCGTTTTGACTTCAGCCACTTTGAAGCGATCAAGCCTGAGCAGATCAAGGCCCTGGAAGACATCGTCAACGCCGAGATTCGCAAGAATACCCCGGTTGAAACCGAAGAAACCGATATCGAGACCGCCAGGAATAAAGGCGCCATGGCGCTGTTTGGCGAGAAGTACGGCGACGAAGTCCGCGTACTGAGCATGGGCGGCAGCTTCTCGGTAGAACTCTGTGGTGGCATCCACGCCAACCGCACCGGCGATATCGGCCTGCTGAAGATCATCAGCGAAGGTGGTGTGGCCTCGGGCGTACGTCGTATTGAAGCGGTAACCGGTGCTGCGGCCCTGGCTTATCTCAATGCAGCCGAAGAACAACTCAAGGAAGCGGCCGGCCTGGTCAAGGGCAGCCGCGACAACCTGATCGACAAGCTGTCCGCCGTGCTGGAGCGCAACCGTGCGCTTGAGAAACAGCTGGAGCAGTTGCAGGCCAAGGCGGCGAGCGCTGCGGGCGATGACCTGTCGGCCGCGGCGGTTGACGTCAAGGACGTAAAAGTCCTGGCTGCGCGCCTGGACGGCCAGGATGGCAAGGCGCTGTTGGCCTTGGTCGATCAGTTGAAGAACAAGCTCGGCCGCGCAGTGATCCTGCTCGGCAGTGTCCATGAGGATAAGGTCGTTCTGGTTGCTGGTGTAACCAAGGACCTGACTGGCCAACTCAAAGCCGGTGATTTGATGAAGCAAGCCGCTGCGACAGTGGGCGGCAAGGGCGGTGGTCGTCCGGACATGGCGCAAGGCGGTGGTGTCGATGCCGCAGCTCTGGACGCGGCGCTGGCCTTGACCGTGCCATTTGTCGAGGCAGGTATTTAAAGCACTGTTAACCGGCCCGTGGTCTAGTCACGGGCTTGTTCAGTGCGGGTGGATTGGAAATTAGGCGCCCCTTTACGGGCTGAGGCGGCTTGGAAATGGCTTTGATCGTACAGAAATTTGGAGGCACCTCGGTCGGTTCTGTCGAAAGAATCGAGCAGGTCGCCGACAAGGTTAAGAAGTTCCGCGATGCTGGCGATGATCTGGTAGTGGTGCTGTCGGCCATGAGTGGCGAGACCAATCGCCTGATCGATCTGGCCAAGGCCATCAGCGGTGATCAACAGCCGCTGCCGCGCGAGCTGGATGTGATTGTCTCCACGGGCGAGCAGGTAACCATTGCGCTGTTGGCCATGGCGCTGAACAAGCGTGGCGTGCCAGCGGTGTCCTACACTGGTAGTCAGGTGCGCATTCTTACAGACAGCGCACATACCAAGGCGAGGATCCTGCAGATTGATGATCAGAAAATTCGCACTGATCTCAAAGCAGGCCGTGTGGTAGTTGTAGCGGGTTTCCAGGGCGTGGATGAGCACGGCAACATCACCACGCTGGGTCGTGGCGGTTCGGACACCACCGGTGTGGCCCTGGCGGCAGCGCTCAAGGCTGACGAATGCCAGATCTATACCGATGTGGATGGCGTCTACACCACTGACCCACGCGTCGTGCCAGTGGCCCAACGGCTGGACAAGATCACCTTTGAAGAAATGCTGGAAATGGCCAGCCTTGGTTCCAAGGTGTTGCAGATTCGTGCGGTGGAGTTCGCCGGCAAGTACAACGTTCCGCTGCGCGTATTGCACAGCTTCAAGGAGGGTCCGGGCACCCTCATTACTATTGATGAAGAGGAATCCATGGAACAGCCGATCATTTCCGGCATCGCTTTCAATCGCGATGAAGCCAAGCTGACGATCCGTGGCGTGCCAGACACCCCAGGCGTGGCTTTCAAGATTCTGGGGCCTGTCAGCGATGCGAATGTTGAAGTCGACATGATCGTGCAGAACGTTTCGCACGACAACACCACCGATTTCACCTTCACCGTGCATCGCAATGAATACGATGCAGCATTGAAAATCCTGCAGAACACTGCGAGCGAGATTGGCGCGCGTGAAGTGGTCGGCGATACCAAGATTGCAAAGGTGTCGATCGTCGGGGTGGGCATGCGTTCCCATGCTGGCGTTGCCAGCCGTATGTTCGGGGCTCTTGCCAAAGAAGGTATCAACATCCAGATGATTTCCACCTCGGAAATCAAAGTCTCGGTCGTCCTCGAAGAGAAGTACCTGGAGCTGGCTGTACGCGCGCTGCATACGGCTTTTGAGTTGGATGCTCCGGCCCGACAGGGCGAGTGATGCGTTGCCAGGAAGGCGCGGTTTACCGCGCCTTTCATTTTTTTGTGGGGTACATGGTCTTTTGCATGGGCTCGACAATACTTAGCGAGTAGGGCTACGACCTTTTGGTTGTAGGTCGAATGCTTTTTTTTTGCAGACTGTTGTTCCTGAACTGAAATGCGTGAGGTGAAAGGTATGCTGATTCTGACTCGTCGTTGCGCAGAAAGCCTGATTATCGGTGATGGCGAAATCACTGTGACCGTGCTCGGCGTCAAAGGCAATCAAGTACGTATTGGGGTTAACGCTCCGAAAGAGGTGGCGGTCCACCGCGAGGAAATCTACCTGCGGATCAAGAAAGAGAAGGACGAAGAACCAAGCCTTTAATTTTTATCGTTTTTTATGTTTGCAAACGGGGAGGAACGTGGTTAATATACGCCCCGTGTTGCGGAGAGCTGGCCGAGTGGCCGAAGGCGCTCCCCTGCTAAGGGAGTACACCTCAAAAGGGTGTCGGGGGTTCGAATCCCCCGTTCTCCGCCATTATTTGCTTAGTACGTTGCAATCTGGTTTTTTCGGTAAGTTGTTGAAAATACTCGAAAAAATAGCTTTACATAGAGATTGAACGGCCTATAATGCGCGGCAACAAATGCACTCGTAGCTCAGCTGGATAGAGTACTCGGCTACGAACCGAGCGGTCACAGGTTCGAATCCTGTCGAGTGCACCATTTAAGAGTTAGTTGCAGCGATGCAGGTAGCTTGGCTTCAACCAGTTGTGATCTGGTCTAAAAACACAATCTGCACTCGTAGCTCAGCTGGATAGAGTACTCGGCTACGAACCGAGCGGTCACAGGTTCGAATCCTGTCGAGTGCACCATACAAACAAAAAGCCCGCCTAGTGCGGGCTTTTTGCCGTCTGGGGTTTGTATAGGCTTTATCCGGCGTCCTCCTTTTTCTCCCTCCTCATGTGTTTTCCCATGCGTCTGCGTCGTCGCAGTTCATAGATGCAGCCAATACTGAGCTTTGGCGTGCAAGCGCTTGTTCTTTCCAGTTTTTTAACGTTTAAAACGTCCGGGCGGTGTATCATGCGCCCGTCAGCCCCGCCGGGGCTTGTGGAATACCTCCATGGACTTACCCAGTAGTTACTCAGTACCCCGTTTTACCAATCATGAATTGACTGATTGATCCTTCCGGCGTGCCCCGCTGCTGGGAGTGGAGTTCGCCTATGACCGAAGTAGAAGTAAAGAAAACACAAGAAAGCCTGCAGGATCGTCTGGCTCAAGTTATCGAGCTGCTGCAGCGCCAGCGCGTGGTCGAAGACCTCACGCACCGCCAGGAAGGTCCGAACCACGACCGCGTCGAAAACCTGGTTCACCGGCAAAACCTCGTCGAGTTGCAACGCAAGCTCGATGACCTGCACTCCGCCGACGTCGCCTACATTCTTGAAGCCTTGCCGTTGGATGACCGACTGACCCTGTGGCAGTTGGTGAAGGCTGATCGCGACGGTGACATCCTTCTGGAAGTATCGGACTCGGTGCGTGAGACGCTCATCGCCGACATGGATGACCACGAACTCCTGGCTGCCGCCAAGGAGATGGATGCGGACGAGCTTGCTGACCTGGCCCCTGAGCTGCCCCGTGATGTTGTCCATGAGTTGATGGAAGCGCTCGACACGCAGCAGCGTGAGCGTGTGCGTTCCGCGCTGTCGTACGACGAGGATCAGGTCGGCGCCCTGATGGACTTCGAGATGGTCACCATCCGCGAAGACGTCAGCCTGGAAGTGGTGCTGCGTTACCTGCGCCGCCTCAAAGAGTTGCCCGGCCACACCGACAAATTGTTTGTGGTCGACTATGAGGGCATCCTCAAGGGCGTTTTGCCGATCAAGCGCCTGCTGGTCAATGATCCGGAGAAAAAAGTTGCTGACCTGATGGCCAGCGATACCGTGAGCTTCCACCCGGACGAAGATGCCTACGACGCGGCCCAGGCATTCGAGCGTTACGACTTGATCTCGGCTCCGGTGGTTGATAAGAACGGCAAGTTGATCGGTCGTCTGACCATCGATGAAATCGTCGACTTGATCCGTGAGGAAAGTGAAACCGAAGTCCTCAACATGGCGGGTTTGCGTGAAGAGGAAGATATTTTCGCGTCGGTCTGGCGTTCACTGCATAACCGCTGGGCTTGGCTGGCTATCAATCTGATTACCGCGTTTATCGCTTCTCGCGTGATCGGGTTGTTTGAAGGCTCCATCGAGAAGCTGGTTGCCTTGGCGGCGTTGATGCCGATTGTGGCGGGCATTGGCGGCAACTCCGGGAACCAGACCATCACCATGATCGTGCGCGCCATGGCGCTGGACCAGGTCAGTACCGCCAATTCCTCACGGCTGTTGCGCAAGGAACTGGCTGTAGGCCTCATAAACGGATTGGTGTGGGGGGGCGTGATTGGCGTGGTGGCCTACTTGCTCTACGGCAGTTGGTCCCTAGGTGTGGTCATGACTGCGGCCATGACCCTTAACCTGTTGCTGGCGGCCTTGATGGGGGTATTGATCCCCATGACCCTGGCGCGTCTAGGTCGCGATCCCGCCATGGGTGCCAGTGTGATGATCACGGCCATGACTGACAGTGGTGGTTTCTTCATCTTCTTGGGCCTGGCAACGATCTTCCTGCTCTGACCCTTCCCGCGGGGGCAAACCTGCCCTCGCTTTGCTTCTTATTCCCAAACTCGACGCAAAAAAAAAGCCAGCACAGGGCTGGCTTCGGCTTTCAGGTGTCAATCAATTGGCTTCTGCGGCCGCCTCCACGTCGTGCGCGATCAGCGAGACGAGAGCATTTTGCTGGCGGTGGGAGAGTTGACGAAAACGCTGCAGCAGTTCGCGTTCGTGCAGTGACAGCTCGGGGCTGTCCAGGCGCATGCTCAACTCTTCACCCAAGGCACCTTCCTGAATAAGGCTTTGTTCCAGGCGTGCGATGATTTCGGAGTTCATGCTGCGGTGATGATTGCGAGCCACCTCGGCAATGCGTTCCCGCATTCCGTCTGGCAGACGTACGACGAATTTGTCAGCCGTACGGCTGGAATAAATTGCCTGTTTCAATGGGCGCATATATTTAACCGGTTAGTTCAGGGGAGCGGTTTCTGGAATTGGCCGCAAGATGAGTGTTAAGACAAGGCTCACGACCAAAGTTCAACGCGAATTGCAAAGAGGCCGCATCATGCCTCAGATTTGCCATTTCATTGGCGTCAATTCTGTGACAAATATTGAACCGCCTAAAGGCTTTATGCCAGTACTGATTTGCGTTTTTGCGGACTGGTTGGAAAAATTTCCTGCAGCTGCAGCGAAGCTCGGCAACCTTCGTTCAGGCCAGCGCGGAATCTGAGTCGAAGGGTGTCCTTTCTATAGGGGTATGGCCTTTTGCCCGCAAGCTTAAGGTTAGTAGCTGTTCGGCTATTTACGAGTGTCAGGCGACATAAGGTAGGGAGAAGGGGCGGCGGGGGGAGGGCTAGCGAAGGAGTGGATCGAATTTGATTCGGCGACCCTTGATGAGTGCAATTATCAGTAGGCTGCCCAGCACGGCGCTTGCGACGAAGGCTAGGATTTGAGCTTGTTGTGAGGTGGCTCCCAGGCCTAGTGCGGCGGACATGAGGGTCAGGCACAGAAATAACCAGGCAGATTTGGACATGAATATTTTCTCAGAAAACCCAATGCTCGGCCGCTGGGGCAGATTGGGTTTCTTGGGTCAGGCGAATGGGGGGCTGGGGGTTGGCAGTCATCAGTGCGAGTTGAGGGCGCTGTTGCAGATGGTGGGGAATGGCTTGGCTGATTTGCGCGCCGTCTTCAGTATTGGTCGGCTGAAAATGAAACGTCACCACCGCGGCCAGTGCCACAGCGTTCAGTGCTAATAGAAGGGCGCTGTTCATAGTCATGGTCTCCACGGTGCCTGGAACGATTGGTTGTGTATGTATGACTTAGCAGATGTCGTGCCAACCTATTAGGCCAATAAAAACAAAGAGTTAGATTTGATTTGTGGGGTTTTGAGGTTGCAGTTTGCAATGATGGCATATTGGCGCAGTGCAATTTGCACGATGCATCTGGAGGCCTTGGTCTGCAGCGAGAGGCTTTGAATGCATTCGCAGGGATCGGCCTACATTCAAAATGCCAACGGACGACATGACAAAACCAGCCTCGGCCGTTAAGATGCACGCCGTCTGTCGCTAGCCCTTCCGGGTAAGCATTTGTCCCAGTAGCTCAATTGGATAGAGCATCCCCCTCCTAAGGGGAAGGTTGGCCGTTCGAACCGGCCCTGGGACACCATATAAACCGGGCTTCTGAGTGGTTTTCTACGCCAGCAGCAGAAGCCCGTACCAGCAGGCTACCAGCGCCAGCTACTTCACAACCTTGAGCGTTGCCTTCTGCGCAGTGACTTGGGCAGCCTCCAACATCGCCAACCCTTTGACTTCACACTCCGCCGTCAGCTCCATATACCGAGGACTGAGCGGACCTTCGTGCGCCACCGCCGCCATCACTCTGCCTAAGATCAGCCCTATGGCTTCGCATCGATCCCGGCACTCCCGCATATCCTTGGGCAAGCGCTTGAGCAACAGACGCTGCATCACCAGTGCGTTGATTTCGCCAGTCAGTTCCACCAGCTCCTCGGTGTCTATCATGTGTTCCTCCGATTGCTTGGATCGAGCAGGCCGTTTTGGCCCTTCTCTTGAATGATTCCCGCCCTGACGATCTTGGGAATGTCCTGGCGCATTGCTGTCAGCTCCTCGCCCACTTTGGCCAAGACGGCCTCGCCCAGTGCCTGGAGCCCTTCCGTAGACTCGACCGTTCCACCGCTGCCGTCGCTTTTGATGCTGATGTTTATCTGTGGAGCCCCCAATCCGCTGGCGCTTACCTGGGGCGCGCTGAATGAGGGAGTGGCTACCGGGTTGCCGACGAACCCGCCACTGGCATAGCCGCGTGCGTTGAGCCCGATCAGGTAGTCCTTCATGCCTGGCTGATCAACCACGGCCTTGCGTATCACAACCTCGCCGCCGTGCACCACGCCCTTCGGCTCCAGCTTTCCGCCTGGGCCGGTGTAGCCGCCCTCAGAGAACCCGGCCACTGCCGTCGCGGCCATGATGCCAATCGAGGCATAGCCAAGGCCGGTAATCAGTGACGCGGCGGGGATACCGAAGATCGGCCCCATAGTCAGCGCTTTGGTTGATGCCTCTTGCGTGTTGACGATCGCCTGGGCGATTGCCGAGGCTTTCGACGCCGCAAACATGATCTTGTATGCCGCTGAACTCTTGCCGGCCATGTCGCCCATCATGTCCGCGACGTTGCCGGTCATGCCGGAGAAGATGCCCAGCGTGGCCGAGGTGTAGGCCGATTGCATCGTTTTGAGCTGGTCGGTGTTCTGCTGGTTGATGTCCCTGACGCGGTCCAGATACTGCTGCTCGTTCGTGAGCTTCGCGTCGTGCAAATCCTTCTGCCTGGCCAGCTCTTTCTCGTGCCACTTGGCCAACTCTTTGTCGGCCTCGGCCACCTTGATCAACTCGCCACTGGCACCGCCCACCGAAGCGTCGAGACCGGCAAACTTGGGGGCTTCCTCGACCGATCCTTTCGAGATGGCATTGGCGCCAGCCGCGTACTGGTCTGCTGTGAGCCCGCCTTGCTCCTTGATCCGCGCCAGCTCCTGATAGCGCTTGCGGGTGGTGACCAGCAGCGCGTCCTCACCCTTTTGAACGTCACTCAGCAACTCGGCGTAGGACTTCTGGCTGTTCAGGTGGTCGACCGCGATGGCGGCGCGCTCCAGCTCAGCCTTTTTCGCCGCATCCAGCTTGGTCAGGGTGCCCTTGGTGGTCTCAAACTCGATTTTGGCGAGTTCGGTCTTGCGGCCATGTACGTCAGCCTGTTCGTTCAGGGTTTTCAGCGTGCGGCTGTAGTTGTCCTGGATCTGCTTGGCCTGGCGGTCAGCCTCATCGGCTCTTTGTTTGGCGCTTTGCTGGGCGGCGTCCTGGGCTTTTTTGGCTCGCTCTTCGGCGTCGGCGGTCTTGGCTGCGAGTTGAGCCTGTTCCAGCAGCGCCTGACCTGCAGGTGTTTTGTCGAGCCCGTCGCGGGTAGCCTGGCGATTGATTTCTCCCAGTGTGGTGGGGTCTTTGAACTTGGACGCCTTTTCCTTGAGGGCGTCTATCCGCCGCTCCCACGCCTTGACCGTTTCCCCGCTGAGTGCGCCGTTTAGAGCTTTGCCGAAGCCGGCCGCGCCAGTGGTTGCCGCCTCGATCAGGGGCGTGAACTCGCCGATCCGGGTGTTCAGGCTGTTGAGGTTGGCCACCTGGTCACCGACGGCGCCGGCTGATTTCTCAATGGTCTGGCGAAAGCTGTTACCCGCCGGCACGCCATCGAGAAGGCTTTGCACGATTCCATCGACACCAGCACCGCCTTGAGCGGCCTTGCGCAGCTCGCCGAGCTGGGTAATCGTCGATGTGAACGCCTTGCCCTTGACCGGCCCCTGCTCATAGAACGCCTTTTCAATCTCGGTGACTGCGGCGTTCAGGTCCTGCTGAACCTGGCCAAGCTGGCTTTTGGCGTCAACCAGCAAGGCGCGGCGCTGCTCCTTGGATGCCTCGCTCCACTTGCGTCCATATTCCTCAACGGAAAGGGAGAGGCTGTCCATAGAGACGCCCGCGTCATTCGCCCCGTCTCTCATCATGTAGAACGATGCCGCGACAGTTGCCGCCGTGATCGCCATCCCCGCCGGCCCGCCGAGAACACCCAGCAAGGCCCGGCCCGAGGTGAGCGCCATTGCCTTGTTGAGGTTGTTCTGCGCAACGGCCTGGGCGTTGATCGCCGCGGTTGCTGCCACTTGTCGCGGGATCAGCTCGCTCTGCACAAGGCTGAGTCGCTTCATGCCGGTGGTGCCGGCGACAGATGCTTGAGCTGCGGCCAGTTGGGCCTTGGTGTAGATCACCTGGGAGTCGGCGACGGTGAAGGTGGCGCGGGCCACACCGATAGCCTCGGATCGCTGCTGGATCATCGCAGCGGCGTGAGTCAGGGCGCCCTGGGCGGCCAGCAGAGACTTACCGGTTAACGCACCGATGGCCGCACCGGCACCAGTCAGCGCGAGCAGGCCGAGGTTGTCAGCCAGGAACACGATGGCTTTCGAGAACACCGTGGTGCTGCCGGTGGCGCTGTCTGCCCCGCCAACCCATGCCAGGAATGAGTTGTTCAGTACCTGCATTGAGCCGCTGATCGTGGGCGGGATCTTCTCGTACTCTTCCCGGAGCTTCGCCAGTTGGCCCACCAGCGCGGGCACAAGCTTGTCGATGGTGATCAGCCCCTTGTCTGCCATCGCCTTGAGTTCACTGCGGGCGACACCCATGCCAGCGGCGAGGGCTCGCAACACCCTGTCGCCGCTGTCTGCCATCGAGTTGAACTCTTCACCCCGAAGCACGCCCTGGGAAAGGGCTTGCGAGAACTGGGTTATTGCTGCCGACGCGCCTTCTGAGGTGGCCCCGGACAGCTTCAAACCCAGGGCCAGCGACTCGGTGAGGCTGACCGCATCGCCGGACGAGTAGCCAAACTCGCGCATCGATGCCGCCGATCTGCTGAACAGGTTGGCGTTCACCTCAAAAGATGTGCCGGTGCGCTGGCTCAACTCAAACAGATTTTTCTGGCTGCTGGCGAAGTCGGCGGTGCTTGTGGTCGCCTGCTTGAGCCGGGCGCTAACCAGGTTCCAGGAATCGGCCTGATGAGCCAGGTTGCCGACAGCCAGGGCGCCAACCATTGCGGCTGCATAGCCACCAACGGACGAGGTGAGGGATTGCATAGCGGCGCCCTGGGCGCGGATAGCTGCCTCTTGGGATCGCCACGAGGTTGTCGCCTGGCGGTTCCCGTCAGTGATTGTTCGTAAATAGGAGTTGCCCATCCGGCCTGCCCTGGCCATTTCGCGCTGGTATGCGCTGGTTTCAGCGGAGACGCTGACAACCAAAGAACGAAGTGTCTGGCCAGCCATAGCGGGCTCCTTTAACAAATTTTGTTAACGGCATTAACAAATTCGATTAACCGGGAAGGGCTGAGAGCTATGCCGTGCGGGGCTTACAGCCATTTGCTGATTCATTTGCTGATTAACAAATTTTCAAAAAGGGGAAAAAATCTGCGCGTGAGAGGGGGAGTGGTCTAGAGACTTGCCGCTTGCCAGATTTTGACCGCCCCCGGGCCGAAAATGTGGGGAGTTGACGTGCTTCAAGGGTTGGGTTGCCTGCCACCAGCCGTTTGGTGTGTCGCATGGTTTGGCTGCGCAGGCTGTCGGGGTTGAGTTGTAGGGCACTGGCCGACTGATCCCTGCCACGTATCCCTTGCGGGTCGCCGTGGCTGCGATGATGCTTAGGCTGCTGTCAGGTCTACCGAACGGATAGCATCCTTGGCGAACACAGCCAGACCAGCGCGCAGCTCGGCCAGCAGTGTCACCAGGTTGGTGACCAGGTTGTCACGGTCGAAGCGAGTGGCGATGACGGTTGGCTGCATACGATCGAGGATGCGAACGTGCGCTGGGTCGATGATCAACGCCTTGCCGCGTGCCAGGCTTGGAGTCTCCACCACCACGTTCTTCCACAGCGTGGCGTTTGCTGGGTCTTGTGGTCCACCCAACAGGTACAGACCGTCTGTGCTCTTCTGGATCTGGATGGCGAACCAATCCAGCGGGTTCATCAGCACCACGCTTGGCTTCCAGCCTTCGGCCTTCATGCTTGCGGCCACCTCACCAACCCGATCAGTTGGAGTGGTGGCGATGGCTGGCACGAATGGCACCGCTTGCGCCATCAAGCCCAGGATCTTACCGGCACCACCTGTGCCGTTGATGATCTCTGCCTCCAGCTTGGCCAGTGCGCCATAGCCCAGCAGGTTGCCGAGGTAGGACTGCAGCGATGGTTCGTCGTCCAGCACCTGAACAGATGCGCGTGTCCAGTGTGCGACGGTCTGAATGCTGGCGGTTGCCTCCACCAGCGTGACGTTCGACTCGGCCTTGAGCTGGCCTTCCTTCAACTGGTAGTCGGCGTTGTTGTCGAAGCTCTCCAGTTGAGTGAACTCGTAAGTGCCTGAGCCGACTGGGATGCTGGCCAGAACCTCGAGCAACTGGAATGCCAGCCGTGGATCGTTCTGGATGCCGGCGGCGTGTTCGGCGCGCACGGTGTACTCACTGTCACCGGCCTGGCCGCGACCAGAGTTGACCAGCGCCTTGATGCTGATCGACGGCAGTTCAACGCGGCCTGTGTCTTTGGCACCGGATCGGATAGCAGCAACGCCCTGAGACTTGAGGAACGCTTGCACCGCGCCCTTGGTGTCAGCGACGTTCGTACCGCCACGCAGACGCACGCCTTTCTCTTCCATTTTTTGCACAATCTCCAGGGCCTGCTCGGCTTTGGTCAGGCTTTCTTCAACCTTTTGGCTCATGGCCTTTACGGCGGTACCGTGGTCGTCCACGGCTTTGGTCAGTAGTTCGAGTGACATGGTGATACCTCAGCGCCCTTGAAGGGACGCGGTGATGTTCTGGAGTTTGGCCGCGATCTGGGCCAGTTCTGCGCTGTTGTCGGCTTGCTCATCGCGAACAAGGCCGTTCCAGCCGCCCGACATAAGCCTCTTGGCTTCGCGGGCTGAGAGCCCCAGCGCATCACGCGCGGCGCGTTCAAATTCCCGAGGGTTCGGGCTGTCCGGGTCGAAGGCGCACTTCACGCTGACGATCCGGGAGTTCGGGTTGGCGGCGATGGCCACAAGGCTCACCTCCACCAGGTCAATCTGTTTCAACAGGCGGGCACCATTCACCAGCTCGGCACCGCCGGGCGGAATCGTGTAACCGATGCTCAATGCCAGCGCGCCGTCCTTCGCCAGGGCGTGAGCTGATTTGGCTTGTGGAACGTCCAAGGTGAAGCGACCAGACGACAGAAGGCCTTGGGCGTCCTCATCGAAGGAATCCCAAACACCTACAGGGTTGGTCTGATCGTGTTGCCAAAGGAGTGCAGGACGGGTGCCGGCGGCTGCGTGCTTGGCCAGACTCTTGGTGAATGCCCCAGGGGCGATGATGTCACCGTGGAAGTCTGGCTCACCGCCGAAGGTCGAGGCGTAGCCGGTAAAGCTGCCAACCGAGTCATCGGCGGCGAACTTGAATTGCAGCGGGGCGCTTTGAAATGGGCGCATAAGTGTTCTCTCGTAAGGAGCAAATAGTTTCATTTGCCGCTCAGGGAACGCATCACGCGCAACTGGACGGGATACAGCACATCACGCGCTGTATGAGTGTCCAGTATACGTTCAGCAACCCTAAGTGCAAGTTCATTTGTTGTCCGTCCCCCATTGGGGGTTGGGGTCTTCCCCCAGTGGGGGTAGATGATCCAGTTTTGGTTCATGACTTCTGGATCTGAGCCATCCGGATCTCAAATCCAGAAGTTCCAAGGATGGGGTAGCGTTTCGTTACCCCGCCGCCTGGGCCTTTCCCGTACATGTGTGTAAATCCCCTATGTACCTGACCCGTCACTTCGACGGGGTACATCCCCGGATTTGCGGGTATCTAGATGCCCTGAGTTTTCAGGAGATGTCCCCACAACTGGGGGCATCTCAGGTCGAGCTGTACGCCTCAAGCCACTCATCGACGGTCTGGTCTTGAGGGGGCTTAGGGGTATCTATAGGGGTGTAAGGAATGGTCTTGTAACCTTCCTCCCTTATTACCTTGTTTCCGTAGTTTGAAGCGCCCGTAGTTGGAATCGGCTGCAACCCTTGTGAATCGTGGTCTGTAGCCAATTCCTTGTGCCCTGACTTTGTGCCCTCCTTGTGCCCTCCTTGTGCCTTGGTTGTGCCCTCCTTGTGCCCTGAGAGTGCCCGGCTAACCTCGTCTGCGGAGAGGGTCAGAGGCTGAAGTGTCTGCACATCAAAACGGTCATTACTAACCGCACCAGCCATCAAAACAGTCGATAATTTGCCCATGCATTTGTAGAACCGTTGCAACCGGTCTGGCATCTGCAGGCCGGCGCTCAACCAGAACCTGTAGAAATTGCTGCGCTTACCGATACGGAACTGTCCCTTGGGTAGCAGCGCGCCAGCCTTGCCAGTGGCAGTGTTGCGCTGACGTGTCAGATCGGCGTTGAACACGGCGTAGACAGATTGGCCGGAAAGCATCGAGACAAATTGAAGGGTGATACCGGCGCTCCGGGTTTTGCCATAGTGGCCAGTTGAGTAGCCTACGTACTCGAAAGCATCCAGGCCCACGGACATAAGCACTTCACGGCAAATTCTGGCCCGGTTGGTACTGATCCACTCCGGCGGTACGGGCTTGCCGCTCGCCGGTTGAATGGCGAGCTGCCCACGCTCAATGCTCACCGTGTCTCCACGGCTAAGTAGTTTTGTGGCTAGGCATTCCATTCAGCGGCTCACAGTCAGGCGCAAAGGGGATCGCGTTTCACGACCCCCTTGCTTGAGGTCAGAGGATTGTCAGGCTGCGCGTTGCGTGCCACACTCTGCCCCGACATTACCCTCTCCAGGTTTGTCACGACCCTGGCGGCGCGCCAACGCTGCCTGGGCCAACTTCTCCTCATTCGTTTCCGCTTCCTCGATCACTTCAGTCAGATTCTCGCTACGAGCGCACAAGCTCGATCCTGCCAGCTTCAAACCTTTCATGAGCCCATCTAGGCGATAGCCGTTCAAGAACGGACTGCCCTCGTCATAGGTTTCTTCCGTGAGGTTTTCGCTCACCAGGGCGGCAATGGTGTTCATGAAAATGCCAGCGTCCATCATTAGCTCGGCGTCATATTGTGCGATCTGTCTGTTCATTCTGTTCATGCTGGGCTTCCCTCGAAAAATTGGATTACCTGCTCTGCGCTCATATCGAAGCGCTGTCCTGCTTTGACGAAACACGTCTCCGCGTCTACCACCTGGAACCCACCGCCACCGTTCACCGGCAGCCGTTTGGTGGACCGGACGGCGATGCAGCCATGACGCACGGCCACCTCCCGCGCTTGCGCCTCAAGGGCGCGCTTTTGCTTGCTCATGGATTACCTCCACACGATGGGCGCCAAGACGGCGCAATGGCTCCAGATCGGCCAGAAGGGCCGTTACTGGCAGTTGAAGTGTGCCGAGGACATTCCCAGCACGATCGATAATGCGGACGCTCACAGGAATTGCCCGATGTGCTTAAACCGAAACTCTTTGATGGCCGACAGGTCGCCCGAATCGAAAAACTTCGCCAGAACGTCGTCGTCGTCAACGTCAGAGATGGCAATTTCGCGCAGGTCAATCTGTGTGACTCCGAAGTCGGATAGGGCCTCGACGATCACGGTGCCTTTTTCGAAGTCCACGATCAGTTTGCTCAGTTGGTATGGGTGGAACATGTCGCTGTATTGGTTGTTCATCGGGCGCCCTCCTTTGCAACGCGGTTGATGTAGGCGTCCAGCACCTTGACCAGGATCAGGCGGCGCCGCCCGAGCTTGAAGCTCTCGATCTCCCCGCGAGCTGCAATTTCGTAAAGCGTTGATCGCGCCACTCCGATCACTCGAGCTGCCTCATCTATGCCAAGAGCGATGGCTGGGGCTTGGTTGATATGGTTCATGTATAAAACTCCAGTTGTGTAAGCCGAACGCCCGGACGATACTGGACGGTGAAGGCATCATGATTGTCAGTAACAAAGAATGCAATCATATTTTTTGACATCATAACGGGAGATGACGAATGGCTAACCGATCTAAAAAGGTCATGCTGTCGGCACGCATCGAGCCTTACCTCAAAGCAGGTATCGAGCTCGCCGCCGTGGCGAAGAACGAAAAGATCGTCAAGCTCATGGAGCAATTCATTGAGATAGGTTTGGAGGACTTGGTCGTCGACAACCCTTTCAAGCTCATGACTCTTGAAAAGATCGATTTCATGTTTGTCTTCAAGTGCATATGGTCGGAAGATGAGCCGACATTGAAACTTAGAGCTGGGGGATTAGGTGAAGGATTTGCCGGGTCGCATCTTTCAAGGCTGGCAGGCTGGGTCTTAAGCGATGACTACTTTAAAGGTGAGTTCGACCTTTATGGCGATTTAAACGGAGTCTCGCTTGGGGAAAAGTCGTCCGCACCGCATGTAAAGATCAATATTGATTTAGTAAGAAGTGAGTGGTCGATGATCAATAGCTACTATGAATTTCTAGACAGTAACAAGCCTTTCCATCCTGCCTATAGTGATTATAAAAGAATGGTTCATGAGTCTAAGGCTAAATAAGTTCCACCGCAGCCGCTTTAACGTCAGGCGCCAAATGGGCATAGCGTAGCGTCATCTTGATGTCGGTGTGCCCCAGCAGATCCCGGACGGTGTTGAGCGGAACCCCAGCCATTACCAGGCGTGAAGCGAAGTCGTGTCGCATGTCATGCCAGCGGAAGCCGGTGATGCACGCCTCTTTCAGCAGCTTCAACCAGGCGCTTTTCACGTCCTCCATCCGGCCGCCCTCCAGGCCGGGGAATACAAAGGCTGATTCTCCGCTCTGATCTTTCCATGCCTTCAACGTATTGAAGGTTTCGGCGTTCATCGGTATATGGCGAGTTTCGGAAGTCTTCGCTGTGTCACCGCCTACGGTGATTGTCTTGTTATGGAAGTTGACCATTGACCACGTAAGGCCGAACAGTTCGCCACGCCTCATTCCAGTATTGAGCGATACCAAAACCATTGGTTTTAAGTGGTCGGTGAATGCAAGTTTTTTCAGGTCCGAGAAAAGGACTTTATTGCGATCGGTGCGCCATTTGTTTGCACTGTCGCGCTCAAGGCAGGCGCGATGCTCTCGGACTTCAAGGGCGTTTCTCAAGTTGCGGGTTTCATCTTTCGACAGGTAGCGCACCTGGCCCTTGGTATCGACTTTCAAGGGCTTGATCTTGTCCAGGGGCGAGGAGGGCAGATAGTCCCAATCAACTGCCCGGGAGAACACGCCGCTGATCGATCCCATCTTGCGATTGGCCGTAGAGGGCTTGTTCCCGGCATTGAGCCAGCCGGTGCGCAGTAGCTCCAGATCGCGCCCGGTGATCGCGTCTAAGCGCTGGGGCATGATCGTGTCGAAGTTGTTGTCGAGGTTGTAGAGCGTCTTTTCATCACCGCGATGATGTGCCCGGAACCATGGCATATACGTGTCGTCGATGAACTGGCGCAGGCTGGGGGTGGATGAACCCCGTCTGCCGCGTGTGACGGCCAGGGGCTCGCCATGCTCATGAGCGTCCGCAAGATATCGGGCGGCCTCGGTTCTTGCCTGGGCGAGTGTGAGGGTGCCGACCCGTCCCAGAGAGCGCTCCCGGTTGCGTGCCCACGAAACCATGTAGGCCATATGGCCGGTTGGCTGTACCCTGATGAAGAATCCAGGCTGATCGGTATCGAACACCCGATAGTGTTTTTCCTCAGGCTTGAGGCTGTTGATTAGCTTCTGGGTGATCTTGGCTTTCATGTCCGTACCAGCAATGTACCAGCAGAAAGCACAATATCAGCCAGAACAGCCGGACACAACCATACGCTAAGCCATTGATTTAACTGGTAAGTGTATGATTTGTAAGTGGTATTTTTGACCCTCCTAAGGGGAAGGTTGGCCGTTCGAACCGGCCCTGGGACACCATCTCTGTTGAGCTTTCCCTTTCCGGTATTCGCCGGTCTAAAAAAACAGTCTTTCTCGCTCCTCGCTTTCGCAGGTCTCGGCCGGGCTTCTTCCGGTTGGAGTTCGATGCATTTGTGTGGGAGGGGGTATTCACGCCCTAGGGCTATACGCTTCTTCTTATATAGAAGAGGCGGCGAGGCATCCTGATTTTATAGGCGAATGGGTTTTTAGCTTTTTTGCGGATAAGGGGTTGACGTTCATGGCGATCCCTGTAGAATTCGCCTCCCGCTTACGAGAGATCGCAAGCGCAAGTGGTTGAAGTTGTTGAAGAAATCTTCGAAAACTTCTGAAAATAACCACTTGACAGCAAATGAGGCTGCTGTAGAATGCGCGCCT